>JAUVCH010000046.1 GCA_030595795.1 Gammaproteobacteria bacterium | reverse complement strand
CAAATACTTCCATAAAGGCGGTGGATAATTTCCTATGAACGAACAACAGGCTGATCGCTATAGTCGCCAGATTCGTTTATCTCAGATCGGTGAAACCGGGCAGCAAAAGCTTCTCGATGCTACGGCGTTAATCATCGGCATGGGTGGCCTGGGCTCCCCAGCGGCGATGTATCTGGCCGCAGGCGGTGTCGGTAAGTTGATTATTGCCGACTATGACGTCGTCGAAGCCTCGAACCTGCAACGTCAAATAATTCATGTCGATGCGGCTATTGGTGACAATAAGGTCGATTCCGCCGCAAAAACTATCAAAGCATTGAACCCGGGCTGTGAAGTCGAGGCCATTAATTATCAGGTTGATGGTGATGAGCTACGCGCCCTGATCGAGCGTGCGGATATTGTGCTCGACTGTTGTGATAACTTTCCATCACGTTTTGAAACCAATCACTACTGTGTAGAAACATCAACGTCTTTGGTGTCGGGAGCGGCGATTCGGTTCGAAGGCCAGCTTATGAATTATCAGCCCGGCTTGAATGGCCCCTGCTATCAATGCCTATATAGCGAAGTATACGAAAGTGCCGAAAGCTGCGAGCTCGAAGGTGTGCTCGCGCCTGTAGTCGGCGTCATCGGCACCATGCAAGCCTTGCAGGCGATGATGATACTGACTGGGCTCGGTGAAACATTGCTCGGTAAGCTGTTATTGTTTGATGCGGCGGCGATGGAATGGAATCAGGTGAAGTTACCTAAGAGCCCGACTTGTCCGATTTGTTCGTCGCATTGACGAGTATTAAGTAATTCTTTGGATAACCAACTCCGCAATCCCTTCAATATCGTTAATATCCAGCACAGTAATATCCGTTGGATGCGGTAATTCGGCATCACAGGCAATGGCGATAATGTTAGGATCCTCGTGGTATAGATAAGGTTTACCCACCGATTTGCGATGCAACTCAATTTTCGGGAAAGCCAGATGCTTATAACCTTCTACCAGAATTAAATCGAAACTACTCGTATCGATAGTATCGATAATTTCCTGTAATGTTGGCTCGGCCTCGGGCGTCGGGAATTCGGTGATAACGGCCATACGAGTAGTGGTACAGATGATGGTTTTGTCGGCACCCGCTTTGCGTAACTCGAAACTGTCTTTACCGGGTTGATCGAGGTCGAAATGATGGTGAGCATGTTTGATTACGGCAATTCTCAATCCTTTCTGTTTAAGCAAAGGTATAACCTGCTTCAGCAGGGTGGTCTTACCGGTGCCACTAAATGCACTAAAACCAATTAAAGGAATACTAGACTCTGTCATCATTTATTTACTTCGAGTAAGGCGGCCCGATCTTCGGGTTTATTGATATTGGCGAACATCGATTTTTGACTAGAAAAATCAACTTTTTTAAATTTGTGTTGAGCATACCAGCGGTCAATTTTACGGTCACCACTTTGCAGAAAGCTTATAAGGTTTTCGAGTAAATCTACTTTAATTAGCGCATATACCGGTTGTAGTCTCTCACCATCATCGGCGACGCTAATGTTAGCTTGCTGACGCGACTGAGTTTCGATAAATAAATCGACAAAGTTATCCACCAGCAACGGCCCGTCGCAGGGTAAGGTTAAAATATAATCGGTATCTACCGCGTCCATCGCCGCGGCGAAACCGGCTAAAGGCCCCTGAAAATCGCTTAGCTCGTCGCTGATAACAGGCAGACCATAAGCCTGATAAGTTTCCAGGTTACGGTTGGCATTGATAGCAATCTTTACCTGTTGTTGTTTCAATTTTTCGATGAGAATCTCAACAATCGGCTGGCCGTTAAAATCGATTAAACCTTTGTCCTGTCCGCCCATTCGCCGACCCTGACCACCGGCCAGTATTACCGCAGTAATTTCTTTTTTCTCCAGAGCTTGCATTGATTTAGATCGGACAAAATAAAAAGCTGATTGTAGCAAGCCAGGGGTAAACAAGCACTAAAGCTGGCTATCGGGTTAACCTAAAAAAAGCTAAACTGGTTATTGTTTATTTTTTTTCACACAGGCGCAGATATGAGCGAGACACGAGATTTTATCCCCCTGAATATTGCGGTATTGACAATATCAGATTCACGCACAGAAGCAGACGACAAATCAGGCGCCCTGTTAGTGAAACTATTACAGAATGATGGCCATCAGCTCGCCGAAAAAGGCATCGTGCGGGACGATAAATACCAGATTCGAGAAGTGTTATCGCGCTGGATAGTCGATGAAAATATCCAGGTGGTTTTAACGACAGGCGGCACTGGTGTAACCGGGCGCGATGGTACACCGGAAGCGGTAGAGCCACTGCTGGATAAGGTTATCGATGGTTTTGGCGAAATGTTCCGCAAGTTGTCTTATGAAACTATAGGAACATCGACTCTTCAGTCGCGCGCACTGGCCGGCGTGGCCAACGGTACTTATGTATTTTGCTTACCGGGTTCATCAGGGGCTTGCAAGGATGGCTGGACGAAGCTGATAAACACTCAACTCGACTATCGCACCCGACCCTGTAATCTGGTCGAATTAATGCCGCGATTGCGTGAGGTTTAAGGCTTTAACAGCGCTAGTGCCTGTTGGTGTAGTGCTGGCGTTGCCGCCGAGACAACCTGCCCGCTCGACTCCATATTCAGTGACTGCCCCTGCCAGTCGGTAATAACACCACCTGCACCTTCGACTACCGGAATTAACGAGAAATAATCGTAAGGTTTCAAATCAAAATCGATTACCAGATCGACGCTACCTGCCGCAAGTAATGCGTGAGGGTAGCAATCATAGCCGAGACGCATGACGCGCCCGCGTGTACATAGCTGTTTGAACAATGCAGGATTATGTACGTTGATCTTTTCGCCTTCGTTAATATAAATAATCGCATCTTCGATGGCAGCGGCACTGGAGCAGTGTATTGGCGACTGGTTGAGAGTCGCAGTCTGGCAATCACCAGCATAGACTTCATTTAACTCGGGCATTCTGATGATACCCAGTTGCGGTTGCTGGTTTTTCAGCAGAGCCAGCAACATGCCATAAAGCGGCATGCCGGCGACAAACGAACGTGTGCCGTCTATCGGGTCGATTATCCATTCGTATTCGCTGTCGTTTTGCTGGCGTCCGAATTCTTCGCCAAAGATAGCATGACCAGGAAAGTGTTGTTTAAGCGCGTCACGAATGAATTCTTCGGTTTCCCGATCCGCTATGGTCACCGGGCTTTTATCCAGCTTGTGATCGACTTCGAATTCGGCGCGAAAATATTTCTTCGGAATATTGCTTGCCTGTTCGGTTATTTTCAGCGCGGTTTGCATGAAATCTGACATAGTTTGGGCTTGAATAGGTTACACCATAAAGGAATATGGTAAACCAACGGGATTCCATTACCCTATTAGTATTTGGTATGATTTTGAATTATTTTCTGAAGATGTATTCGAAAGGAGGAGGTTGGGCATGAATAACATAGGTAAACATCTCAAAGTTCTGGCAGTCGGTGCTCTGCTGGTTCTGTGCCTACCCGCCATGGCTGCCAGCGACAACCAACGCGGCAAGATTGTCGGAGGCGTAGCGCATCAGGCCCCCAGCTGGTTCAAGGAAAGCTTTCTGGAAATTGCGGAGGATGTCGATGAGGCCAGCGAGGAAGGCAAGCAACTGCTGTTATTCTTCCAGTTAAATGGTTGCCCCTATTGTGACCGTATGCTGGAAGAGGTCTTTGAAGCCGAACCGTACACCAGCTATGTCCAGCAGCACTTCGATGTCATATCGATCAACGTTCGTGGTGACCGAGAAATCGCTTTTAACGAAGAAATTACGGTCAGTGAGAAAGAACTGTCGGAAATTCTTAAAGTCAGGGCGACTCCCGCAATATTGTTTCTGAATGAAGACAATAAAACGGTTGTGCGGGTGAATGGTTATCGTGCGCCCGAACGATTTAAGCACGTGCTTGATTTCGTAGCTAGCAAATCCTACCGGTCTACCAGCCTGACTGAATATTTAAAGGCGAAACTGGAAAGAAATGTTTACCAGCTGCGGGATAATCCGCTATTTACCAAAGTAACCGATCTATCCAGTATCGAAGGTCCGTTAATGCTAGTTTTCGAAGACGGGAGTTGTTACGACTGTAACGAATTTCATGATGGCTTACTGGGGCATGAGCTGGTGCGAAAGGAAATAGCTCCTTTTACCATTGTGCGCCTCGACGCCGATTCGAGCGAAACTATTATCGATGTCGAAGGCAACAAAACAACACCCGCAGAACTCGCTAAAAAGCACGATGTGTTTTACCGTCCCGGTGTGCTGGCATTTAATGAAGGCATGTTGCTACGTCGCCACGATAGTTTGACTTTCCCGCATCATTTTAAGGAAAGCATGCGTTATGTTGCTGGCGGGTTTTACAAAGAGACTGATTATCGTAGCTATTCGCAAAAGCGCACTGAGGAGTTGTTGGCCGCTGGGGTGGTTATTGATCTGGGGCGGCCTTAGTCCTGGACTCCGGCACCGCATCAAACTCAATAAATTCCCGCCCATGATAAACCAGAAAATGCCGTCCCTTAGCGCGCGCTATCAAAGTAACGCCCACTTTCTCGGCAATATCCAGCCCCATGCGAGTAATTCCCGAACGCGATAACAAAACCGGTATACCCATCAAAGCGACCTTGATCACCATTTCCGACGTCAAGCGTCCGGTGGTATAAAACAGTTTATCGGCCCCCTGCAAATCTTTTAACCACATATGACCGGCGATGGCATCGACCGCATTATGTCGGCCCACATCTTCGATGAATTGCTCGATATTTTCACCATTGCAAAGGGCGCAGCCATGTACTGCTCCAGCATTTTTATAGACTTCGTTGTAGTCGTTAAGCGTGCCTAACAAATTATAGATGGTGGATTGCCTGAGGCGAGGTTGCTGCATCTTGACCTTATCGATATCGTCCATCAAGTCGCCAAACACGGTGCCCTGGCCGCAGCCTGTGGTGACAGTTTTATGGCTTAGTTTTTCGTCCAGATCATCGACGCCAGAGTGGGTGGTTATGGCTACCGATTCGGTTTCCCAATCGACCTGGATGGCTTTGATCGCCTCAATGTCCTCGACCATGCGTTGATTTCGCAACCAGCCGAGTATGAGTAGTTCGGGGTAGTTCCCCAATGTCATCAAAGTCACCACTTCGCGTTTATCGAGGTAAATGGTTAAGGCGCGTTCGACTGCGACCGAGCCTTCGACTGGCTGGTTGAATTCGTTATACGAGGTGATTTCTGCGGTTGCCGCGAGTCCGGCGTTGGTAAGTTCAGGCAGGCGTCTAGGTGAATAGGTTGCTGCTTTGTCGGACATTGTCACCTGGACAGAGCACTAGCCGCCGGTCAAATTCATGTGGCGTAATAGTACAGTTTGAGAGTTAAGGTCGAACTCATGCCCCTTGGGTTTGAGTTGCATCGAATCGATGATTGCATTTTCGAGTGCCTGCTTGTCGCCAGGATTACTACGAACAACACGGCGTAAATCCATCGAGTGCTCCTGTCCGAGGCAAAGCAGAAGGCGACCTTCGGCGGTTAGACGAACTCGGTTACAGCTATCACAGAAATTATGGCTATGTGGCGAAATAAAACCGACACGCGTATTGTCGTGCTCGGCCAATCGGTAATAACGAGTCGGCCCGGCCGTTTTCATTGTGGTTGGTATGATTTCGTAATGCTGTTCAAGGTCTGCGAGGATTTCATCGCTGGAGCAATAAGTCGCAGCCCGATCATGATGATCATTGTCACCAAGTGGCATTTCTTCGATAAAACTAATATCGATACCACGGTCGATACAGAATTTCACCAAATCGTGCATTTCATCGTGATTGTGGTTCTTCATTACCACGCTGTTGAGCTTAATCTGATCGAAATCACAGGCTATCGCCGTGTCGAGGCCATCGAGGGTTTGCTGTAAGTCGCCGATTCGAGTCATATCGTGGAAGCGGTCTGCACGCAGGGTATCGAGACTGACGTTAATACGCGTGACACCTGCGTCTTTCAGGGGTCGGGCGAATTTCTTAAGTTGCGTACCGTTGGTGGTCAGGGTTAAATCGCGTAATGCTTCAATTTCACCTAAGTTGTTGAATAATTGGAGAATATTTTTGCGCACCAGGGGCTCGCCACCGGTGATACGAATTTTATCGACGCCAAGGCCGATAAACGAGCGAGCGATGCTTTCAATTTCTTCGAGCGTTAGTAGTTGTGTGCGCGGTACGAACTTCATTTTCTCCGGCATACAATAAACGCAACGCAAATCGCAACGGTCGGTGACCGACAGCCGGATATAGTTGACAGTACGCCCGAAGCGATCGACTAATTGGTTTTTGGTATTGGATTCGCTCATAGCAGCCGATTCTAGCAATTTTTTGGCGCTTTGAAAATCACACAATGTAAATGGATATTGATAAGCGTCCGGCACTGTGGCACAAATTGATCTGGAATCAATTTGCGCGTAAGCTGCGAAGCAGAGAACCCCATGGATGGGGTGAATAATCTTTTAAAATTATGACTAAAATATTCAAAGCTGCCTGTATCCAGAACACCGCCGGGCGCGATGTCGAGGCTAATATCGCCTGGGTTTCCCCACATATCGACGAAGCTGCTCAAAACGGGGCTGAATTTATTGCCTTGCCCGAAACGGTAGGACTGATAGAGCCGGTAAACGGACAGATTCCGCCACTGACCTTTAGCGAGGCCGACGATCTGGGGCTGGCTACTTTTCGCGAAAAAGCCAAAAAGCACGGCGTGACGATTCTGGTAGGTTCGCAATTAATTCGGCTCGATGATAATCGGATTGTTAACCGCAGTTTCTTAATCGACACTAACGGCGACATCAAGGCGCGGTACGATAAATTGCACATGTTCGATATCGAACTCGCGAGTGGCGAGTGGTACCGCGAATCGGAGGCTATCTCACCAGGCGATCAGGCGGTTATTACCGACCTTCCCTGGGGTAAGCTCGGTCTGTCGATATGTTACGACCTGCGCTTTGCAGCGTTGTATCGCACACTGGCGCAAAACGGTGCCGAAATTATCACGATTCCAGCGGCTTTCACGCAAACCACGGGCAAGGCGCACTGGCATATTCTGGTACGTGCCCGAGCGATCGAAACCGGTAGCTATGTTGTTGCGCCAAACCAATGCGGACACCATGCCGATAGACGTTATTCCTACGGTCATTCGTTAATTGTCGACCCCTGGGGAGAGGTACTGGCCGACGGTGGTGCCGAGCCGGGTATTATTTATGCGGATATTGATCTGGCTAAAGTGGCTCAAGCTCGAAGTCGGATTCCGGCGCTGAAGAATGACCGTGCCTTTTCGCTAGTAGCGGAATAGGTTAGCCGCAGGCCGGGTTATTCGCAGCATTTCCAGATTGCCATTCTTTCAGGCACAGGTTTCGATTTTCTCTGTCCAGATCGCCGATGATTTCTACATAGGTAAAAAAGAGGTCAAAATCATAGTTAAAGCTTTCAATCATAGAGACGAAGGCTGGTACCAGGGCATTGTAGGTCGATACCGATGCCAGCTTGGCATTGTTTAACTCGGCGGCAAACCAGTACTCGAATCCGTCTCGGTAATCGTGTCGAGTAGCGATCCCCTGATATTGTTGCCGTGCGGTTTGAAATAGTTTTTGCTTCTGTTCGCGTTTGAACCCGTCGCTTTTCTCCATTTTGTATAACTCGGTGAGCTGGTTCCTGGTGGATTCGATCATCAGTACGACATCCTGCCGATAGGCAATGCTTCGATTATAGCGCTCTAGTTCGGTGTCCTGTTGACGCGAGTCTAGCCACAACTGAGTGCCTACCTGTTGCACCGCCGTCGCCATCGACTCGTTGAATTTCGAATCGCCATCGATGTAAATTCGCTGATGCGTTAACTCATGAAACAATAAGCCTGCGAGTCGAAACTCAGGCCAGTCGATAAAACTACTAAGTACCGGGTCGTCGAACCAGCCCAGCGTTGAATAAGCGGGAACCAGGCCCACATGGATGTCGTTGTTTTCTGTTTTTAATTCGTCGACGAATGCATCTAGCCGCTCCTGCTCGTAAAACCCGCGGTAACTGGTGCAGCCAGCGATGGGGTAGCACCAGCTCAGTAGCTTTGTCGAAAACTCGGGCGCTGCGAACAGGTTTTGTAAAGCGTAAGGCCGATCAAGCTGTGCATAAACGGTATAACTGCCGGATTTAGGCAGCGCGAGCCGACTGATCGAGAACTGTCGAATTTCCTGCACTAGCACTAGTTGCTGCCTGAGCCCATTATCGATTTCCGGATCAGTGATTAGCTCTGCAATCGGCACACGCTTATCCATAATCGCTAAATGCCCCTTGGCGCTGTGCCAGTAGTAACCCAGGTCAGCACAACCGGTGATTAACGTCGTGATGACAAATAAAAATAAAGCGCGTATCAAAATTTGGGTTTCCTGTTCGGACAACAGGCAGTATTCTCTCACATTCACCGAAATTAGAGATAAATTGATGATCATATCCAGTCAGTTCGATGCCGGTAATATCGAATGTATCGATAGTAGCGATGCGCAAAATATCCAGTTACGTATCAACTCGGACAAGGATTCCGAGTTTTATCAGTGGTTTTATTTTCGCGCTGCGAACGTTAAAAATATCGATTGCCGATATGTGGTTGGTAATGCGGCTGGTGCCGCCTATGTCGGAGGCTGGAAGGATTATCGAGCAGTCGCGTCTTATGATCGCGAGTTCTGGTTCAGAGTCGAAACCGAATACGATGGCAAACAATTAATCATCAAACATAACAGTGCGCAGGATCAAATTTACTTTGCTTATTTCGCGCCTTATTCGATGGAACGCCATGCCGACCTGATCGCTTTTGCGCAGAGTAGTGATGAATGCGAAGTCGAAACACTCGGTACAACGCTTGATGGTCAGGCGCTAGATTGCCTGCGCTTTGGTGAGGCAGAAGCCGGTCGAAAAACCCTGTGGATGGTCGCCCGACAACATCCGGGTGAATCGATGGCGGAGTGGTGGATGGAGGGTTTGATCAATCGTTTGGTAGACGATACCGATCCAGTAGTACGTGAAATATTGCAAAAGGCGGTTATTTATCTGGTGCCGAATATGAACCCGGATGGTAGTCGGCGCGGTCATCTACGCACCAACGCGGTTGGTACCAATCTCAATCGAGAATGGCATAAGCCGACGCTGGAGCGAAGTCCCGAGGTTTATTATGTGCTCGAAAAAATGCAATCGACCGGGCTCGATTTTGGGCTCGATGTACACGGTGATGAGGCTCTGCCATATAACTTCCTCGCAGGCACCGAGGGCATTCCGAGCTGGAACGAGACCCGTCAGCAAAAGCTGGATTTGTATAAACAGACATTGGCGAAAATCAATCCCGACTTTCAGTTCGCGCATGGCTATCCGGCCAATAGCAAGGGACAGGCCAATATGAGTTATTGTTCTAATTCATTGGCTGAACAGTTTAATGCCCCGGTGATGACGCTGGAAATGCCGTTTAAAGATGCTGCCGATACGCCGGATCTGGTACAGGGCTGGAGCCCTGAGCGGAGTATGAAGCTGGCAGGGAGTTGTCTGGATGCGCTACATTTTAATTGGGATGGTATTGTTGGGGATTGAATTTTACGAAAAGGATCAATCAAGATAAACTCATCACATCCTGTTGCTAGAGGGTTTTGATCAATTATTGACAAATTTTGTCATAACAATTCATAAACCCTGTTATTTATAGATTTAAGTGCTATTATCGACCATATTTACCAAAAATGACTTAAAAAGTGGAAAGTCCTAATGTTAATTGAATTTACTGTTAAGAACAGTCGCTCGATCAAAGAAGAGCAGGTGCTTAGTTTGGTGAAGGCTAAAGGCAACGAACTGGAAGACAGCAATAGTTTTATGCCTAGCGTCCCTGGGGTAGCCCCTTTACTCCGCTCATCTGTAATTTATGGCCCTAATGCGTCAGGTAAATCAAATGTGATTAGGGCAATTATGCAGATGGAGTCTATAGTGCGTAGCTCTGCTTCAACCAGCCAGGAAGGTGACAATATTCCGGTTGAACCATTCCTTTTCGATGATGCTTCTTCGAATGAGCCGACCGAATTTGAGGTCGTGTTTATCAATGAAAATATAAAATATCAGTATGGATTTACCGCTACAAAGTTCAATATTGTTGAAGAGTGGCTTATTGCTTATCCTAAAGGCCGCCCTCAAAGATGGTTTGCTAGAGGATTCGACGAAAAAACTCAATCACCTGAATTCAAATTTAGTGAGTTTCTAACTGGTCAGAAGAGTGTTTGGCAAAAAGCTACTCGAAATAATGCATTATTTCTTTCAACCGCTGTACAACTTAATAGTGAACAACTAAAACCTGTTTTCAGTTGGTTTAAAGATAAGCTAAAACTTACTCGTATTGGTGGGTGGAATCCAGGGTTCAGTGCATCACTATGTGACGACAGTACAGGGAAAACTAGAATTCTTGAATTTTTGAAAGCAGCAGATTTCGATATTCACGATATTAAGATTAAAAAGGAAAAATTTGATCCCGAATCATTACCTGACGAATTTCCCGATGTTCTAAA
The DNA here is from genome assembly GCA_030595795.1 of Gammaproteobacteria bacterium. Classification (GTDB taxonomy): domain Bacteria; phylum Pseudomonadota; class Gammaproteobacteria. The sequence goes on along the minus strand of JAUVCH010000046.1, from coordinate 21,102 downwards.
AGAGGAGATCACTCAACAAATGAAAGATAAAGAGGTGATGGACATTAAAACGGTCCATCAAACTTCGTCAGGAAAATTGGTATCCTTAGACTTTGACGAGGAATCTGACGGGACGCAACAATTTTTCTCTTTTGCTGGGCCATGGATAGATTCTCTAAATAATGGATACGTCCTTGTTATTGATGAACTTCATGACAACCTACACCCAAGATTGGTTAGGTACCTTGTTGATTTGTTCCACAGTGAAAAAACCAATCCCAAAAATGCGCAATTAATATTTACGACACATGAAACATCGATTCTTAGTCAAGATGTGTTTAGACGCGACCAGGTTTGGTTCTGCGAAAAGGATAAAGATCAAGCTACTGTGCTTTACCCTCTAACTGATTTTAGGCCAAGGAAAGATCGGGAAAATATTGAACAGGGCTATCTATCAGGACGTTATGGCGCATTTCCATTTGTCAGTTCTTTTGAGCTAAAGAGCGATTGAGATGGGCTCCGAGGATTTATTTCACCAACGTAAAGCCAAAGCGGTTAAAAAGCTAGAAAGACGAATAGCAAAGCGCTCATCTTACGATAGGGTTCTCATGGTTTGTGAGGGAGCGAAAACAGAACCCTATTATTTCAACGATTTGGTTCAATTTTACAAATTGAATACGGCAAATGTTGCGATTGACGGAAGTTGTGGCTCTAGTCCCGCAAGTGTGCTTGAAAGAGCAATTGAACTTTGGAAGGAGCAAAGCAGAAAAGGAGATCCATATGATAGGGTCTACTGCATTTTTGACAAGGACACTCACGAAACATACGATGCGACTTTAAGGGAAATCTCCAGTCGGAAGCCTAAAAACACTTTCTTTGCCTGTCAATCTATACCTTGTTTCGAGTACTGGCTTCTTCTTCATTTTAAGTATACAACTAAGCCCTATGCAGCAACTGGAGGCTCTAGTGTTGCCAATGAGGTTCTTAAAGAGCTTAAAGGTCTGTTCCCTGAATATGCAAAAGGAAATAAACAAATATTTTCGTCTTTAAACGGACAGCTTGAGTTTGCTGAAGAAAACGCGGCCAGAGCTTTAAAGGCCTCACAGGAAAATTATACAGACAACCCATCGACATATATTCATGAATTAGTGGGGTATTTGCAAAATTTGAAAAACTGAAGAGTGCTAACACTAAATTATCCAATTTACGTCGATCATTCGAACTAAAAATAAACCACTTCCGGCAATCTTACTCCAAACCTTTCCGCCCACGGCCTCAAATCCTCCATAATAGTAGGAAATAACTCAACCCCATTTTCCATCTGCTCCTTTCGCCGATTCCACGCTCGTTGCCCGGGCACACGCACGGCTTCATCGCCTGCCCTGTGTCCACTATTCTCGCACATAGCCTTAATCGCCTGAGCCTGTCGCATGAAATCCGCCTGCGGACCGAACGCCGCGGGATTAATCATCTGGATAAACACTGAGTTGGCCTCACCATCGTTTACCGTACTCTCATCACCACGCCCATAACCGCCAAGCGCCATACTCAAAATTTCGGTCATCATGGTTAAGGCGTAACCCTTGTAGCCATGAGATTCACCACCGATTGGCATAATACTGCCGGGCGGATCGGTGAAAAATACCGCTGGATCGTCGGTGGTATTGCCTTCGCGATCTTTCAAATATTTTCCGGGTAATTTCTCGCCAGCACGATTGGCTCGGGTCACATATCCACCGGCGGTGATACACATGCTAACGTCGAACAGTATCGGGTAATCAGGTGCCGGGGCGACAAAGGCAAGTGGGTTGGCGGAAAACACCGGTTCCAGGCCGCCATGGGCACAGACAGTGTGTTCGTTTGGTGTCGAGCAGGTGATCAGCGCAACATAACCAGCCTCGGCTATTTGCGGGCAATAGGCTCCGAGGCAGGCGATATGCTGGCTGCGCCGAATGGTTGCGGAAACTATCCCGGCAGTCTTTACCTTTTCCATACATTGTTCGATGGCCTGTGTCACTACCCAGGGACCGGGCAGGAAATTTGCGTCCCAGTTGAATAAATTGCTGGTTTCTGCGAGTACTTCAGGCTCGCCCTGCATTCGCGAAACCCCATCCTGCAACCATTGTAAATTAAGCGAAATACGGTGCATACCGTGAGTGGTGAAGCCGAGCAGGTCGGCTTCGAGAAATACCGAAGCCAGGGTTCGGGCTCGCTGCTGAGCAAGTCCAGTAGCTTCGAATAATGAAGTGCCGAAGGTGAGTAATGACTGGTGAGAATAGAGTTTAGGCATAGAATTAAGATTGCCACAGCGACTGACGGCTCGCAATGGCAAAAAGAGTAGAAAAATCACGCTGTTACCGCGAATAAAACATGCAACAGTGCAAATAAACCTGTACACTGCGCCACCCTTTAAAAAGTTGTTCTATACTTTGTCAAAGGGCGCTCCGGATTCACCGCACAACTGCCGTTAACTACTTCCTGATCAGGTACAGCCATGACCACCGCTACTGTCACCGCGTTTGACCAACTCGCGCTGCACAAAAACATTCTCAAGGTACTCGACGATGTCGGATACGAAACCCCATCACCGATTCAGGCGAAAACCATACCGCTGATGCTTGAGGGCAGGGATCTGGTCGGGCAGGCTCAGACCGGTACCGGTAAAACAGCCGCATTTGCATTACCAATTTTGTCGAATCTGGATCTTAAACAAAAGCAGCCGCAGGTGATGGTACTGGCACCAACACGCGAGCTGGCGATTCAGGTTGCCGAAGCCTTTCAGAAGTACGCGACGCATTTAAAGGGTTTCCATGTATTACCGGTTTATGGCGGACAGGATTATCGAACGCAGATTCGAGCACTCGAACGCGGCGTGCATGTTGTGGTCGGTACTCCGGGCCGGGTCATGGATCATATGCGTAAGGGTAACCTGAAGCTGGATGGTTTAACCACGCTGGTACTGGATGAAGCCGACGAGATGTTACGCATGGGTTTTATCGACGATGTCGAATGGGTGCTTGAGCAGACGCCACCCACACGGCAGATTGCATTGTTTTCGGCAACCATGCCAACGCAGATTCGCCGTATTGCAACTCAGCATCTGAACAATCCCGAACATATTACGATTAAGCTCAAAACTACCACCGCTGAAACAATCCGCCAACGCTTCTGGCCAGTGGGTGGTTTGCACAAGCTGGATGCTCTGACACGTATCCTGGAAGCTGAAACCTTCGATGCCATGATCGTTTTCGTGCGGACTAAAACTGCAACAGTGGAACTAGCAGAGAAACTCGAAGCGCGTGGCTTTGCATCAGCGCCACTGAATGGTGACATTCAACAGAACCAGCGCGAACGTACGGTCAATAATTTAAAGAAGGGTAAACTCGACATACTCGTTGCTACGGACGTTGCAGCCCGCGGTCTCGATGTAGAACGCGTTAGCCATGTTATTAATTACGATATCCCCTACGATACCGAAGCCTATGTGCATCGTATCGGCCGCACCGGTAGAGCCGGACGCGAAGGCGATGCCATTTTATTCGTCGCACCACGCGAGCGACGCATGTTGCAGGCGATAGAAAAGGCCACCAATAAAAAAATCGATATGATGGAATTGCCATCGACTGACTTAATTAATAATCGTCGCATCGAAAAATTCAAACAGCGGATTACTGATACTCTGGCGGAAAAAGATCTGGGACTATTCCGTGACATGATCGAAAAGTATGAGCAAGATCACGATGCGACAACAGTCGATATCGCTGCGGCATTGGCTAAAATGCTTCAGGGCGATGCGCCGTTTTTATTGCAAAATAAACCTTCCGGCAAGCCTGATAAAAGCTGGGATAGAGAAGATAAAAGGTCAGATCGCGGGTCGAGAGAAGAGCGCAGGCCACGCCGCGAACGTACCGACTCTCGCGACCAGAATCAACCACTCGAAGCCGGCATGCAACGTTTTCGTATCGAAGTCGGACACGATCATAAGGTTAAACCGGGTAATATCGTCGGTGCCATCGCCAACGAAGCCGATATCGAGAGCAAGTACATCGGTCGAATCAATATCTTCGATGATCATAGCCTGGTTGACCTGCCCGAGGGTATGCCAAAAGAATTATTCACCACTTTGAAGAAAGCTCGTGTCATGGGTCAGGCGCTGAATATTTCGGCTCTCGGTAAAGAGAAACCCGCAGAAGGGTTTAAGGAAAAGAATAAGGAAAAAGGCAAAGAAAAAAGTAAGGAAAAAAGAACCGATAAATCAGAGAAGCCGACAAAACTGAAACTAAAGAAACGTCTCAGAGATACCAAAGACAAGGGTAAGCCAAAAAGGGCGAAGAAAAAGGATTAAAAATACCAGGCCAGTTGCGCAAACAGAGATTTATCGATACTGTCATATTCCGAACCATTGTTGCCGTGTGGAATACTGATAGCTACCAGTAATTGTAAATCTTGCTGCAAGTCATGTTGACTGACAAGTTGTAGAAAACTTGAATCATCATCAAGGTTCGTAAACAGGGTCGGAGTAAAAAGCCATAGTGGGGTTAATTCCACCGTCGCCGCCACGGATAAATAATGACGGCCCAGAGTGAATAATTCGCCTCGTTCCAGTCGGCTTAACAATTCTCGGTTTTGAAACAGGCTAGCAGGGCTATAGTCCCCGTTCTCGATGCCAAAACCGTTACGATAATACTCAATCATGCCGCTCATGTTACGACCCCAGGCCATCCATGAATAGGACGCATTCAAAACCCCACTATTGTAGTTCCTGTTGGCTATTTCTGTCGAAACCATATCGCCACGCCAGATAGCGCCACCGACATTGATAACCCCGCCAATCCCGATCAACTGGTTATCGAAGTGTTCGGCCAGGAGAAAGTCTATTTCGTAGTCTTCGAGAAATATGTGATATTTGACAGCCAGAGATGATACGTCACTACCGCTGTCGCCGTTGTCGTCTCGGCGACCCACCCAGACCGCCTGCAGGTCGTCGCCACTATCGAATGAATACTGAGTGTAGAACATGTCGTCGCCAGTTTTGAATTCCCTGTCGATGGCGGTTGGATCGAATGGATTAAAGAAATCCATGGGATTGTAAATCAGGCCGTTACCCCAGGATAACGCCTGGCGACCGATGCGAAAAACAGTTTGCTCCGAAGCATAGGTCAGGTGAAGACGGTCGAGTCGATGTGCTGCTGAGATATTGTCTCCCGAATGAATTTCAGAGGTTAAATCCAGGAGTCGATTACTGTCGTTAATCAGGGTTTGCGAGGCTAGTATTTGATAGTCGCTAACTAAGGCCCAATTCGATTCTCTCAGGGATAAATTGAGGCGGAAGTCGCCACTTTGTTCTGAGGACGAACCGTCTGGTAACAGCGTTTGGTACTTGATGTGGCCTTTTTGGCTGAAACTGGATGCATGGCTCTCAGGTAAGAAAAATAATTGGACAAGAATAAATAAAACTAAAGCCCCTGTCATTCTGAGTTTAATCTGAGCGCGCTTAGCCTTCATCACCCGAAACCGGTGTCTGCATCTCATCGCTGATAATTTTCCCATCCTGCATTTTTATCAAGCGTTTGGCATAGCTCATCACACGCTTGTCGTGAGTGGCAATAATAAAGGTAATATTGTAGTTTTGGTTTAATTGAGAAAACAGATTCATCAGTTTAGACGATGCAACCGTGTCCAGGTTAGCGGTTGGTTCGTCGGCTAAAACCAGCTTAGGTTGAGAGACGATTGCCCTGGCCACGGCGACGCGTTGTTGTTGCCCACCGGAAAGTTGCGCGGGCTTGCGATCTTCCATGCCAATGAGTCCGACCTCTTTCAAGATATCACGAGCTTTTTGCGCGCGCTCTGCTGCCGCTACGCCCTGAACCTGCATGACGAACTCGACATTTTCCTGCGCGGTGAGTACTGGGATTAAATTGTAGGCCTGGAAAACAAACCCGATATTATGTAGGCGCATATCGGCCAGGGGACCCTTCGCAAGCTGATCGACTCGGATGCCATCCATATGAATTTCGCCACTATCGGGTGTGTCGAGGCCACCGATGGCATTTAACAGGGTAGTTTTGCCCGAGCCGGATGGGCCGGATAGACAGACAAACTCACCTTCGTCGATTACAATATCGACATTATCCAGGCCAGTAATTATCTCGTCGCCCTGGCGGAAAGTTTTACATAATTGAATACAGCGTATAGAACTCATAATAAAGGGTCAGGTTGAATTAATGGCTTGTACCGGATCAAGTTTAGCCGCGCGCCAGGCCGGTAATATACTGGTTAAAATGCCGAGAATGATGACTACTGTATTGGCCAGAATCATGTCGCTTGCGGTGAGTGATGGATAAAGCATACTGCTAGCCCCCATCATCGCCAGGCCTTCGGCGACGATGGAAATATCCAACCCGCTTTCCAGCGGTTTGACGGTAATAATCGCGAGCAGATTGCCAATGCCTAAACCGATGAGTAGAAGCAATAATGACTCCAGCAAAATTTGGTAAACAATCATACCAGGACGCATGCCTAAAGCCTGAATAAGGCCGATTTCACGCACTCTCTCGAATACAGCCATTACCAGTGTATTCACCAGTCCAAACGAGAGTGCGAGAAAAATGATGATGACCCAGACTAGTACGAAACCATCCATCATGTTGAGCATGTATTTCAGATAAGCGTCTAGCTCGTACCAGGCCTTAATTTCGAGGTTCTCTGGAGTTGCCTGTTTGATGTTTTGATAGAGGACCTCAATATCGCGAAAATCATCGTCTACAATCGTAATTTCCGAAATCTGGTTTCCTATTTTCAATAATGTCTGCAATGTTCCGAGTGCAGCATAAACATTAAACTCTTCCAGCCCAGGCATCTTAGCTTTGTAAATACCAACTACCTTAAATCCTCGCTCGGCAATATTGTTTTCGGGATCCTGGCTAATAACGACAACGCGTTTGCCTAATCGCGTTTCCAGGCGCTCAGCCAGTTTGGCGCCGATAACGAGGCCTTTATCATGCCTGTCCAACAGGAACCGTCCTTCGATTATCTGCCCTCCGATTCCGCTGATTATAGTCTCTGCTTCGGGTTCGATACCGAGCAGGTTAATACCGCGGGTCTCACGTTCGCTGGCAATGATAGCGGGGACTTTAATTCGAGTTGACCAGGCCTTCGTAGAAGGGTCGTTCAAGGCGTTGAGCAGATCGCCACTCGGCGCATCTATGCTATTGACGATACTCGGATCGTTACGAAAATCGGGGTGGTGGATTTGAATATGTCCGGGCAGGTTTTGAATGCCTTGTCTGAGCATGTCGTCGACCATGCCTCGCATTAAGGCCGTCATGAAAATCATCGCCCAGACCCCGACCGAAATCGCTGCGAGCATGATCATCGTACGCCGATGGTTACGCCAAAGATTGCGCCAGGATAAAACTAACATGGCCCGAAAGGGTAAGTTAATTGTGCCGATGCCTTTCATACCGCCCTCATCGCTTCAATCGGTAGTAAACGATACAGGCGGGTGGCTGGATAAATTGATGCGACCAGGCTGCCGAATGCGACGATACCGGGCCCGAGAGTTAAGGAAATCAGACTGACTTCCGGGTACATGCGATCGGGTAAATTGAACTTAACCGCCATTTCCTCCATACCCGGATAGTAAAAGCCGACGATACTCAAATACCAGGTGATAACAAAACCAACGGCTATACCGAGTAGCAGGCCAAGGCCAGCCATCAAGGAGGTTTCGACCACGACCAGTCGTGACAAATTGCTCGGCTTTAGCCCCAGGGCCATCATGGTGCCGAATTCGCGAGTGCGTTCGAGTACTGACATTAGCTGAGTATTAAGCACGCTGAATGCCACCAGAATAATGAGTACAATATACATAAACCAGGCGCTAGTCATATCCGCCTGTATGGCCTGTTTGAGGCCCGGTTGCAATTCTTCCCAGTGCCTGACTGCCAGGTGATTTTGATTATCGACCAGGGCTTCGATACGGATTTGTAGATTGGTCACCGCTTCGATGTTATTGGCCCGAATCGCAATGCTATGCCCCTTTCCGCGCATGGCAAAGCTGTCATCAAAATAGGCTAGACTAACTTCCGCCATGCTGCGATCCAGGTCGGCGATACCTGATTCGAAAATGCCGACGACTCTGACTACTCCAGCTGCAAAGCTATTATCCAGCCCACTGCCGATAAAGGTAAGTTCATCACCAATGGTGATTTTGAGGTTGCGCGCCAGGATCGAACCGATGACGATTTCGTCGTAGCTGTCCTGCTGTAAAAACTGACCCTCTTTAATCAGGCCGGGAATGCTGGAGATACGACTCTCGTACAAAGGTTCCACGCCAAGAATCTGTATACCGTATGAACGATCACGACTCGACGCTAATGCAAACCCGGCAGCGCGTGCGCCGATATTTTCGAGCTTCAGTTCATTTCGCAAGCGTTTGGCTGTGGTAACAATATTGGGCAGGTTATGGCGCATTTTTGGATCATCCAGATACTGTTCGTGCTGCAGCTGAATATGCCCGGAAAAAGCCTGCAGTGTGTTATCTATCATCATTTCGTAGCTGCCAAACTGTAACGAGATACTAAACACCAATAGGCTGTTGGAGAAAATCATCGCGCCGACGGTGAGCCAGGTACGGCGTTTGTGTCGCCAGAGATTACGCCATGCTAGCCGGAGTGAGACATTACTCACTGCCGTGGATTCCTCAGGTTGGATAGAGAAAACAAACTTTCGGCGAGATCGATATCGAAATCGACTGCATCGATTATCATTTCGGTCCATTCGTCCGGGCTTTCGATTTTGTTCATACGCATTCGACTGGCGATGGTACGACCACCCATGAGGGTTATGTCTAGCGCATTCATTTCCTTCACCAGAATACTATCCTGATCCCAGAATTGCTGGCGCGTCATGACAAAATCGTCGCGTATGGTAAACACTTCCTTACCCCATACCACGGCGGCGTCATCGTGCGGAATCGATTCAATGGTGTAATAAAAATGGCCTTCTTTTTCTTCGGAATAGATTAACTGGTGTTCATACTGATCGATCACATCGGTAGATTTACTAATATCTCGGTTGGAAAAGTCGCTCCCCATCCAACTCTGGTTCATCATCGAAGAGGGTACCTTGATAATTCGATTTATCTTGGGGGAGAAGCTCCACATGTTCCGATCTTTGATTAGCGTGCCGTTACCGGCATCGCGTTTAGGCTCGGTGACTCTGACCAGTGAGGTTTTATCGCCTTTGGTCCAGGCCTGCATCGACATCTTGCGTTGCCAGTCGCTACGATGTACCGTCATGGTCATAACCGAGTATGAAGTAACGCCGCGCCAGTGTTCCATTGCTGCGCGTATTAAAGCTTTGGGATCGGGCGACTGGTTAGCCTGCGTTAGTGCCGAAAATGCGAGAAGATAGAACAGCAGAAACGCTTGCAGGAGAATATAGAAGGTATTTATTTTAGCCATGAAACCATCCAGGGTCAGGTAAGGACAGATGTTATCAGATAAAATGAAAATACCCTTGAGTCAGGTCAAGCAAGCCATACTTATCAGGTTGTAGCATAAATTTATTGTAAATACGCGGGATGCCAAAATGAGTGACGATATAAAATACAATCTTAAAAATCAGTCCACCTGGAAACGTGGCCTCTATATGTTAATGTTTACTATATTCTCCCGGATAGCCGAGGTAGTGTTGTTTACAATCGTGATATTCCAGTTTCTCTTTAAATTATTAACTGGGGACACCAACGAACGTCTGCGTAAACTGGGTCAGAGTATTAGTACCTATATTTATCAGGTCTTACAATATTTGAATTTTAATAGCGATTACCAGCCTTACCCGTTTGGAGCCTGGCCGAAAGGAGAGCCAAAGCCAACGAGTACCGAAGTCGTTAAAGGCTGAAGATATCTAAATTTACAGAACTCTGGGATGCATAGAAACAGAGCGAAAAGTGGACGGGGTTACTATCGTGTTTACGTGCAAAAAGCTTAACTTTGATTGTACTAGCCGGTATTCGATCTTACAGGCGTAGTAATTGGCGGCAAAAGTTCCCGTTGCTGCCGTTAAATGGGTAGATACCATCTCTCCAAACCGACTTCAATTGTTTTATCTTGCTATTTGAGGTCGGTATTCACTTTGATGTTTTAAGACACCAAAACAAATTTGTACCAGCTTTCTCATGGCGGCACCGAGTGCCTGCATTTTCGTTTTTCCTGCTTTGAGTAATCGCTCATATTGGCTTTTAATATCCGGGTTGTACTTGGTTGCAACGATTGCTGCCATATACAGTTTTGCTCTTAAGCGGCCAGGGCCGTTTTTGCACAGAGTGGTTCTACCCTTTAATTTTCCAGACTCATGCAGTTTCGGGACGACGCCAATAAATGCAGCGACCTGGCTGGCTTGATCAAATTGACGACTGTGCAATACGATGAGCATTTCTCTAGACAAGACCTTTCCGACCGCAGGGATTGTCATTAGTCGGTCTCTATCCTGCTTTAAACGTGGGTTTTGATCTATTTGATCATCGATCTGCTTTTCAATTCGAGCATATTCCTCTTTCAATTGGTTTATCATGAATTGAATTGACTCTATAACAGCCTCAGAGGCCCGACTAATCTGTGCTTTTTCCAATCGATTGAGCTCGCGCTGTAAATCTTTTTCAAGCGCTGAGAGCCTTGCTAACAGGGCCTTGAGCGTTCTCACATCTTCCGGCTCTGGTTGCCACAACCTGGGTTGGGTTAGCGCGCCATAACGTGCCAAAACCATGCTGTCTTTCTTGTCCGTTTTATTGCGAACTCCGAGTCCTTTGGCAAAGTTCCGTACTTGCGCAGGATTAACTACACTGACATTCACACCCATGGCATATAGCGCATAAGTCAGTGCTTCGTGGTAAATGCTGGTGGCTTCGAGGCTGACATATATATCTGTTACCTCAATGCTAATATTTTTCTCTAACCAGATTCGCAGTATGTTAAAGCCTTCTTGCGAATTCGGTAAAACTTTAGTCTTTGCTTTTAATGCAACCGTATCTCTCAACCAAAGGCAGTCTATTTTGTCTTTGGAGACATCTATTCCTACATAATATTCCATCTCATCACTCCCCTTGTACATGCAGTGTCACTTTCTAAGAAAGGCACTTGGATACCATCCGGTTTATTAAGATAAAATGAACTGAGGGTTTCATCTACAAAACAGAGTCCAGGCTCTAAGGTTGGGACCAAACTCTCTCAGTTCCAATGATAGAATAATAGCTAACCATTCTATCTGGAGAGATACAAGGTTGGGATGAGGAACGAATCCCAACGTTTCAGATTTAACTCCACCTTCGATGTTGACTCTGCTGTTGGGATTCGTTTCTCATCCCAACCTACCGTGCTTCTGGGGTTGACCCGCAGCAGGCGTTAACGTTAATGATCAGGGGCGCGTAAGCGTCCCCTAAATTACCGTGTTAGATCGGATTCAACTTCAATCATCAAAATCGAAATCCCGTCCCCGCCTCCTTCCGGGCCAATTTGTATCTCCTCGGGTGGATCACTATGCCAATCATCATCAAAGAATGATGTTTTATTGTTCGAAACGCACTTACCGTCGATGTACTTAGCAAGCCACTTGCCAGGCGGACTTGTAGGGTCGAGTAGTGATCCTATCGAGAAATCATTAATTGCCTCAAAGAATGAATCCATGTCACTTCTTACCAAGGCCTCTCGATGAGCATAAATGTATTTACTTAGATGGCCATTAATGACCATTCTTGGATGTTTAGTTATGCCTGATGAAGTAACAGCCTCTGCAACCGAGTAATTAACCTCAATAACCCCATTGCGCTCATAGAAAACCCCAAATGACCCTATTGACGGTGATGTTGCGTTAGACAGCAAATCGGATGGAGGGTGAAATTTTGAAAGGCCCTTAATGCTTGGCCTCTGTGATAGTAATTCCCATTGATTGAATTGAGCCTCAAAGTCGAAGTTTGCATCCGATATAGCCACTGGCCACCTAGGATGCTTCTCCTTTTTAGCTTGCCAGAACGTCGCCCTGTATTGTCTGGATTGAATGTCCTTCATAATCAATAGAAGGTCTGAAATTTCACAATGTTCGATGCCGTTTATCGGTGAAGTAAATTCTACTTTGGCAACCGTCCCATGAGTTTCGTCAATAAATACCCCATTCGTATGTGCAAGTATGGAATTGGCCAATTGACGAAATAGAGCAACTTCGCCATCACGGTTGAAGGCGGAATTTGACCTAAAGTGACCAATTACTGTTGATGAAGGTATCATAAGGATCTAACGCTCAGCATAACCGGCCATTTTATATGCCGTGCAGCAAAGCGAAACGGCGTATAAAATGGTCAGGTTGATGCAATAGTTAGGGCTTTTTTTATCTACGGGCGAATTCATCAAGCTCCCACTCTGCAATTGTTTTATTACCCGCTAATTCTTTTGCTTTTTTTACTAGCATTTTGTATGTCTTAACTGAATTAAGTTTTGTCCATGCCGGTGGATTTGGTAATTTCAATTTTGATATTATTATCCTATCAAATGGGCAGTGTGGTGGCGTGCGCACCAAACCTAAACACCATTGATACTTTAGGTATAGATTTAGTAATTTCTGGACTACGCCTAACATCACCTCACCGTTTGACAATATATTAGAATGGTTTTTATCAATCCATTTTTTTATATCTATAATCGTTTTTACATGATCTTCAGATGATACATTTGCATTTTTGTATTTCTCCCGCACAATTGCACTGATTTTATTTCTTATAGATGCACGAAATTCAGATTTTATTTTATCGGGAACATTGTTTGCGTAAATACCAGCTCTTTGAAAACCGCCACCAAATGTAAGAATCCATATTTCGTAATTGATGAATTCAGCCTGTTTGATTTTAGACATGCACTTTTCCTTTGTGGCCCTAACAGTTAATATAGACAGCTTCTCTGTTGAACGAGATAGGAAGAAACTGCCTATCTCTGTGACTACAAGTATATATCAGTCTGTTAAGGCTATGCCACCAATGCCCGCAGTTGGCCGACAGACTAACCAGTCCATAAATCTCAAGTATCTCAAATAACTACCACAACTCACTAACCGACAAATCAAGTACAGTAGACCCAAACCAGCCTCACCTCAATCGACGAACCCGAAATTTCCTCCCCTTAATTTTCCCTTCACTAAGAATACTCAACGCCTGTTTTGCCACTTTTTGCTCCACTGCGACATAGGCAATCTTATCGAATATATTAATTTTGCCGATACACTTACCGGGCAAACCGCCATCTGCAGTTAACGCACCCAACAGGTCACCTGGACGAATTTTGTCTTTACGACCCGCATTCACAAACAGAGTTACCATGGGCGGGTAGAGTTTGAAATTCTCAGGCGATTTAAGTGATGATACTTTTTCAATGTTTGCTGGACTATCCTGATATTCTTCAATCGCGTTTATCCTGAACTGCTCGGATGGCGTGAATAAACTAATCGCGAGCCCGTCGCTACCCGCGCGTCCGGTACGCCCGATTCGGTGAATGTGAATCTCCGGGTCGTGAGTAATATCGAAATTAATCACTGCTGCCAGTTCTTTAATATCCAGCCCACGCGCTGCAACGTCGGTTGCGATTAATATCGAAGTGCTTTTATTAGCAAACTGTACTAGCACCTGATCGCGCTCAAATTGTTCCAGGTCACCATGCAGGGCGAGGGCATGAAAGCCGGCCTGCTTTAACTCATCGGCAAGTTGCTGGCATTGTAGTTTCTGATTGCAAAACACCAGGCTGGATTCGGGCTGGTAATGCTTTAACAGGGCGATTAGTGTTTTGGCTTTATCATCTTTTCCGACTTCGTAGAATACCTGTTTAATTTGTTCATTATGATGCGAGGTTTCTATGCGGATATCGACCGGATTACTCTGCACCGCATTGCTAATGCGCTGGATTTCATCGGGGTAGGTCGCGGAAAACAACAGCGTCTGTCTCTGGCTGGGTACGAAATCGATAATCAGCATAATGTCTTCGAGAAAACCCATGTCGAGCATACGATCGGCTTCGTCGAGCACCAGCGTTTTCAGATTGTCTATTTTTAACGAACCCTTATTTAAATGCTTCAATATTCGACCGGGAGTGCCGACGACGATATGCGGGTCGCGCTCCAGTGAAGCCAGCTGCGTACCCATCGGTTTGCCACCACAAAGGGTTAATATTTTTGTATTGGGGATTGTTCTTGCGAGTCGCCGAATTTCGTTACTCACCTGGTCGGCCAGTTCGCGCGTAGGACAAAGTACCAGGGTCTGGGTTTGATAGTTCGTGGATTCGAGTTTGTTCAGTAACGCTATCGCAAATGCTGCGGTTTTCCCGCTACCCGTTTTGGCCTGTGCGAGTAAATCCTGATTGTCGAGTAATACGGGCAGGCATTTAGCCTGCACCGGCGTCATGGCCTCGTAGCCCAGGGTTTGAATATTGGCGAGTAGCTCAGGACGAACGGCTAAAGATGAAAAGGCGGTGTCGGTCACGATGGTCTAATCTGGTGGCGGGCGCGCATCATAGCATTGCCGCGATTACTTTGTTTATATCAATAAATCTGATTCGATGGGGTGATAAATATCCGTAGCGGCAATCAACGAATTAGCGGTTAGTGAAGGTACACCATAAGCTTCGGTTTTAACCCCATATTTGCTTTTTACTCGGTCGAGCAGCAAATCAAAATCGCCATCGCCCGATAACAATATAACCGTGTCGACATGTTGCGCGGCTTCCATGACATCGATAGCAATACCAACATCCCAGTCGCCTTTAGAAGAACCATCGCTGCGTTGGATATAGGGCTTGAGTTTTACTTCGAAGCCGAGATGTTTTAGCACGTCCTGAAATTTTATTTGTTTGTCGTCGTGGCGTTGGATTGCGTAAGCGGTAGCGGATGCGATAATTCCCTGTGCGGCGACTCGCCGCCATAATTCACGATAGTTAAATTGCCGCCCGTAGGCCTGGCGCGTGGTGTAGTAGATGTTCTGCACATCGGCAAACAGAGCGATTTTTTTCACTTAAAACTCGTGGGCATGAATGAGCCCTAAGAGGACATCAGCCCAGGTAAATAAAGTGCGATAGACGGGAAAGCTGTGATTAAGACAATAGCCACAGCGATCATGAAAAAGAAAGGCAGGGCAGCTTTGGCTACATAAATTATATTTTTGCCGGTTAATGCCTGGATGACAAAAAGATTAAAACCAACTGGTGGGGTAATTTGCGACATTTCGACTACCAGTACCAGGAAGATACCAAACCATATCGTGTCAATACCCGCCTGTGTCACCATCGGCAATACGACCGAGGTGGTCAGGACGATGACCGAGATACCGTCGAGAAAGCAGCCTAGTGCGATGAAAAATACGGTGAGATAAAGAATCAATTCGATAGGAGAAAGCCCGAGCGTCGCAATCCATTCGGCCAATGCATTTGGAATACCGATAAATCCCATTGCCAGGGTTAAAAAATGCGCGCCTACCAGTATTAAACCGAGCATGCACGAATTTCGCACCGCGCCGGTGACGCTGGCGATAAAGCCCGCGAAAGTGAAACTACCAAGCGCCATAGAAAGCACCAGTGCACCGAGTACCCCAAATGCTGCGGCTTCGGTGGGTGTGGCAACGCCTTGATAAATTGAACCCAGGACGCCACCAATTAAAAAGGCAATGGGTAGCAGCTTTTTTAATGCCAGTATCTTTTCTTTGAATGAATAATTGATATCATCGGCAACGTTTTTTACGTCACCTTTTAACATCGACCAGACGATGGTATAAGCCATAAACAGGCCGATTAAAATCAACCCTGGAAATGCCCCAGCGAGAAATAAGCGTGTGATGGAAACTTCGGCCGCTACGCCATAAATGATCAAAATAATCGAGGGTGGGATCAGTAGACCTAAGGTTCCGGAACCAGCCAAAGTGCCGATTGCCATGGAGTCGTCATAACCTCGTTTGGACAGCTCCGGCAAGGTCATTCGGCCTATGGTGGCGGCAGTCGCCGCTGACGAACCGGATACGGCAGCAAAAATGCCGCAGCTTAAAATATTAACGTGTAAAAGCTTTCCGGGTAGTTTGGACAGTACTGGCGCCAATCCCTCAAACAGATCCTGAGACAGGCGGGTTCGAAACAGGATTTCGCCCATCCAGATAAACAGGGGCAGCGCTGTCAATGACCAACCCGTTGTTGCACTCCAGGAAGAAGTGCCGAGCAATAAGCCGATGCTGCTGTTTTCGATCAGAAGTAAGCCAATGATGGCAAGACCGGTTAATGTCAGTGCCACCCAGATACCACTGGTTAGCATGACAAACATGCAGATAACGAGGATTAATCCGATCAGCGTCATGTCCATGGCTTAGTCTTCACCGCTTAATTCGGCTTCGCTCATAATATATCGAGGTGTTTCACTACCGATCATTTTTATCAGGCTATCGAACATTGCGACGAACAAAAATAATGAGCCGATAGCCATCGGCATTTGTACTATCCACAGCGGTACGACGAGATAGGTGTCTGAGACATCTCCGAAGTCGTACGATTCATAAACGGTAAGAATGGTATAAAGCGCCAGGTAACCGCTAATGAGTAACCCGATGATGAGGTTGAAGAACTCCAGATAGCGCCGGTTTTTAGTCGATAGTCGGGTTAATAACATAGTCACCCGAATATGCCCGCCTTCGTTGAAGGTGTAGGCTAGCCCGAAAAAAATCGTGGCTGACAAAAGCCAGCCAGCGAAATCTTCGGAAGACGGTATCACGGTGCCCAGAAATCTGGCGGCGATCTGAGCCAGAATCAGTAAAGTCATGATGACCAGGCAGGCACCGGATAAAAATGCCGAACTTAGATAAAAATACCGTCTAAACGTGTTCATGAAATGTGACAATCGATAGCTGACTACATCGCTCTATAGGCATCGATAATTTTTCTACCTTCGGCGCCAGCCTCTGTTAACCATTCATTGGTCATAGTGGCACCAACTTCACGCAATTCGGTGTCCAGTTTAGCGCTCGGTGGTGATACCACCATGCCATTTTCTTTCAACGCATTGGTATGTTCGACGGCGAGTTTACGGCCCAGTGCCCAACCTTTTTTCTCGGCATTAGCGGCTGCAGTCATAATAATTTTCTGGATATCATCATCGAGTCGGTCGAAAATTTTCTTGTTTACAAACAGCATGTTTTTAGGAATCCATGCGTTAATCGTGGTGAAGTGACTGATGTAATCCCAGCTTTGGCTGTTAACTCCAGTGCTAGGCGACGTCACCATTGCGTCGATAGCGTTGGTGGTAAATGCCTGTGCGACATCGCTGAAAGGAATATTAACTGGCGTGGTTCCCATCAAATCAGCCAGACGAGAGGTCGATGGGCTGTAAGCCCGCATCTTCAGGCCTTTCAGGTCGGCGAGGCTATTCACTGGTTTATTAGAATATAAATCCTGAGCGGGCCAGGGTGATGTATAAAGCAACATCAGGCCATCCTTTCCCAGCTGTGCGTTTAACGCCGCTTTCGAAGCTTTGTATAGTTTTTCCGCGCTATCAAAATCTGTTGCCAGGAATGGAATATTGTCCAGTTTGAAGATAGGGTGGATGTTTCCCAGTCGTCCGGCAAAGACTTCGCCGATTTGTACCTGGCGCGATTTTACCGCACGGTGAATTTCTGGATGCTTGATGAGCGACCCGCCGGAATGAACCTTTATGGTCAATTTGCCGCCTGCTTTCGCATTAACTTCTTCGGCAAAGCTTCTCGCTACCTGGGTTTGATGGGTGCCATCGCCATAGGGTGTCGGTAAATCCCATTTTGCAGCAAAAGCGGTCGTCGTGCTAAAACCGAGTAATAGTCCAGTCAGCAGATTGAGTTTATTCATGTTTATTCAAGTCTCCTTTATTTTTATCGGCCAAATTCAGCCAGTGCTTAATATACAGGTCATACCCCCTGCCGCCTAATATTTGCTAACCTCGGCATGATAAGCCGAGCTAATAGTCTATATTAAGAGTTGAGGATTGGTCTGAATCGGGTTGTCAACAATCCAACAGGCCGATAAGATGAACCCTCAATCAATTCCCCCAATTCCTGACGAGGCCCGTTATGAAAGTTTGTGTGCTTGGAGCAGCCGGTGGTATCGGTCAACCGTTATCTCTGCTTTTAAAATTACAGTTGCCTGCGGGTAGCGAGTTATCGCTTTATGATGTCGCGCCTTTTACTCCTGGTGTTGCGGTCGATTTAAGCCATATCCCCACCGATGTCACGGTTAGTGGTTTCATGGGTGATGACGTAGAAGCGGCGATGGCCGATGCCGATATCGTCGTGATTCCTGCGGGCGTGCCGCGTAAGCCGGGCATGACCCGTGATGACCTGTTCAACATGAACGCTGGGATCGTCAAAAAACTGATAAGCGCGGGTGCGAAAGCCTGCCCGAATGCCTGCTACGCGATTGTCACCAATCCTGTTAACTCGACCGTGCCGATTGCTGCCGAAGTTTTAAAAGCTGCCGGTGTTTACGACAAGCGCAAGATGTTTGGTATCACCACACTCGACGTTATTCGCTCGAATACCTTTGTAGCCGAGGCCGTTGGCAAGAGCTGTGGCGATGTGAATGTCAGTGTTATCGGTGGTCATAGCGGTGTCACCATCCTGCCATTGTTATCGAGCATCGATGGTGTGCAGTTAACTCAGGAGCAAATCGAAGCCCTGACTCCGCGCATTCAGGAAGCTGGTACCGAAGTGGTTGAAGCCAAAGCGGGTGCCGGTTCTGCAACGCTTTCCATGGCTCAGGCGGCAGCACGTTTTACCAGTTCACTGGTCGCCGCAATGAATGGCGCAGACGTGACCGAATGTTGTTATGTTCAAACCGGTGATGATTCAACTAGCTTCCACGCGCAGCCTGTTAAGCTCGGCAAAGACGGTGTCGATTCTATTCCTGCATTACCCGCATTAAGCGAATATGAGCAAAAACTCCTCGACGAGATGGCCGATGTGCTTAACGGCAATATCGCCAAAGGCATTGAGTTCGCCAACGCATAATATTTTATTATCTGGCTCCTCCCTGGCGCGGCTCGAATTGGAGCCGTGCTTTTTTTTAAATTTCTTTCATCAGCCTTAGCGCATCGTAAATTGCCGCGTGAATATTACGCGAAGCAACCGCATCTCCAATTCGAAATAGCTGAAACTGGCCCTCCAGGTTTCGCTGGATATTTTGAGGTTTGCAATTGATTAATGCATCGTGATCCACTTCACCGTGGTTAGTCGATAAGGGTTTCAAGGCGTAATAAACATCATCGAGTGCTACCGTGCCATGCTCAATGACCAGTTGGTCAACCAGACGTTCGGTTTTCACCTCACCATAATCGCTACCGAGTACGACACGAATCTTATCGCCTTCGCGGGTAGCACTTAGGGCACGTCGACACAACGAAAAGCGCACGTCGAAGGGGAGCAATGTTTCTATATATGGGCTGACATTAACGCCACCGATATCAGGCGAGATACTCCGCTCAGGAGAGATGTATTCGAGTTGCGCACCGCTTTTGGCGATAACTTCGGCTGCCTGCATACCGGGATGATCCGCGCCATCGTCGTATAGCATGACATCGCCTTTTGCCACGACGTCGCCGGAAATAATATCCCAGCTTGATGTGGCTAAATCGTTACCCGATTCCAGGGTGTCGCAGTCTGGTAATCCACCGGTGGCGATAATGACCACGTCGGGCTGTTCGAGCATAATTTCTTCGGCTTCGGCGTAGGTATTAAAACGGAATTCGACGCCGAATTTATCGCACTGCTCGACGCGCCAGTCGATGATGCCAGCCATCTCGCGACGGCGTTGGCTTTTAATGCACAACAAAATTTGACCACCGGCTACCGTCGTGGCTTCGAAAACGATGACTTCATGGCCGCGTTCGGCGGCTACCCTGGCCGCTTCGAGACCTGCTGGACCTGCCCCGACAATGACTATTTTCTTTGGATTATCCGCCGTTTCAGTAATTTGGTGCGGCATGGTGGCTTCACGACCAGTGGCTGGATTATGGATACACAGGGCTTCACCAGCCAGATAGATTCTGTCGAGACAATAAGTTGCGCCGACACAGGGGCGGATATCGGTTTCTCTGCCTTCGATGAGTTTTTGTACAATCAGAGGGTCGGCAATATGTGCTCGAGTCATGCCTACCATGTCGAGCTTGCCACTGGCGACTGCGTGTCTTGCCGTGGCAATATCGGCGATACGCGCCGCATGGAAGACGGGAAACTTTGTTTCGGCTCGAATTTCACCTGCGAAATCGAGGTGTGGTGATGCCGGCATTCCCTGCAACGGAATCACTCTCGTTAATGCCGGGTCGGTATCGACATGACCGCGAATGACATTGAGAAAGTCTATTTGTCCGGTCGCTATCATGCGATGCGCAATCTCGACACCGACTTCGCGGTTAATGCCGTTTTCGAGTTGCTCATCGACTACCAGACGCAGGCCGACAATAAACTCATCGCCGACACGCTGACGAATCGAATCGAGTACCAGATGAATAAAACGTAAGCGATTGTCGAGTGAGCCGCTCCAGTCATCGTCACGGAAGTTGGTGATAGGCGACCAGAATTGATCGATTAAATGCCCGTAGCATTCAAGCTCGATACCGTCCATGCCACCAGCCTGCATTCGCGCGGCGGCATCACCGTAGTCCTCGACAATGCGGTCGATATCCCAGTCTTCGATAATCTTCGGGAAGTTTCGATGCGCGGGTTCGCGTACCCCGGAAGGCGATACCGTAGGCAACCAGTCGCTATGGTTCCAGCCAGCGCGACGACCCAGATGAGTGAGCTGGATCATAATTTTGGCACCGTGCTCGTGGCAGGCATTGGTCATCTCCTGGATCCAGGGCACAACTTCGTCCCTGAAAGCTAATATATTGCCAAAAGCAGGCGGACTGTCGCGAGAAACCAGGGCCGAACCGGCGGTCATAGTGAGTGCCACACCGCCTTTAGCACGGGCTTCGTGGTACAGGCGATAGCGTTCCTTAGGCATCCCGTCATCGGTATAAGCGGGTTCGTGTGATGTGATCATCAGACGATTTCGCAGTGTTAAATGCTTTAGTTGGAAAGGCTGGAGG
>JAUVCH010000166.1 GCA_030595795.1 Gammaproteobacteria bacterium | reverse complement strand
AACATGTCTGGATTATTGGCTAGTTGTTGGAAGGCGGGAAGCTTTTTCAGGGCATCAGTATTACCACTGTCCAGGATCGCCTGGTTTTCAGGCTCGCTTAAAAGCGAATTGAGATCGTTGCTGTTTGCCAGACGTTGTGCGTGCTGCGTGACTCTACCCGGGGTAGCGACAAATGCCGCGCCAAGTTGAGTGACATTGGGGCTGGCGGAGGCCATGGATAAAGCGGTGTTCACGGCTTTGCTGGCGACCTGGTTAGCGAAGCTTTCGATGCCATACTTTTCTGATGGGGTCGCTGCGATGGTCTCGCGATCTGATTGAAGGTCGCTTACAAAATTAAATGTCCAGACCACGACAATCGCAATGACTGTTCCCACTAGCAAACCAGCTGTTGCACCACCGTAAGATGAAATAGCGGAGCTGGAATCATTTTCCGGCAGTAGATTTCCGATCAGCCAGAAAATTATGCTGACTGCGATGCCCGCAAGAATAAACAGAATCAGGGATGCGGCTAGTAGGGTGATGATACCCTGCGGGGGGGAATTTGACTCAATGATAGTAGCAACCGAGCCCGCGTAAAGTACCGCGGCCGCGTATCCCGCCAATAAACTGAACACTCTGGAAAGCGATTTTAATAAGCCCTTTTTGTAACCGCGGTAGCCGAATAATACGATAACGGCTATGAATATGATGAGTGACCAGTCCATGTGTTTCGATGCTAGCGCAGCTGACTATCTTTGCTGCCACGTCGATTGATGTTGTGACGTCCAGACTGTTGCTTGTCGATTGCAGACTGACAGTTGACACAGAGTCGAACTCCGGGCACTGCCTCGCGCCGGGCCAGCGGAATTTCGGTGTCGCATTCTTCGCAGTGACTAAGGCTTTCTCCCTGAGGCAACTGGCTGCGCGCGAGTTTTACCGCGTCTTCGACGCTGACATCGATTTGATCTTGCACTGCTCCGTCACGTGCCCACCCTCCGGCCATGATTGAATCCTCTATTGATCTCAATTGCTACGCTAACTGTTGTTACCGGTTCGAGTCAAGCTCGACTCTGGCTCGTACTCAGCATTTCTCTTTTTTCATACAAACTAATCCCAATGCCTGCCAGAATGATGAGCGCCGCACCGAAGTACATGGTCGTTTCGGGTTGTTCGGCAAATACAAACCAGCCGATTAAGATCGCCCATATCACGGTGATATATTCAAACGGCGCGATCACATGGACGCGTGCGTACTGGTAGGCATGTACGATCGTGTACTGCGCAAATAGAGTGATACAGCCAAGCATGGTCATTAACAACAAAGACGTTAGGTCGGGAGTCTGCCAGTAAAAAATCATGAACCCTCCGCTGACTACAAGGATGGCCAGTGCCGCATAAAACACCATGAGTTCGCTATTTTCGTCTTTAGCCATCTTGCGAGTTTGTATAGCGAGTATGGCAAAAAAGAATGCACCACCCAGTGCATATAGGCTGCCTTCCAGGTTTAAGCCCTCGGTACTGGGCTGGATGATGATCAGCACGCCGATGAATCCAATAACTAAAATCCCCAGTCGATTCCACCCGACTGGCTCTCCTAGTAAAGGCCCGGATAATGCCACCAGAAACAGGGGCGCGGTCATGCCGATTGATGTTGCGTTGGCCAATGGCATTTGCGTGACTGCCATATAATAGGTAAAGAAAGCGATGAAGTTGAAACTGGTGCGCAGAACATGGTCGATTGGTCGGTGTGTGATAAAGCCGCTACGACCCTGTTTAATTGAAATAAACAAACCGGTTGCAAAAACGATCACCAGACTTCTAATAAATAGCAGTTGCAGTAACCAGTAACCGTCGGCCAACCATTTTATCAGGCTGTCCTGCACCGAGAATAAAGTCATCGAAGCCAGGGTAAGCGCGATAGCGACTGAAGGTAGGTCGTGGCGACCGTGTTTTATAGTGCTCAAAAACTAAGGCCGAAAATATTTAAAACAATTCGGTTTAATAATTTCCCAACCCTGATCGAGTACATCGAGAATCGACTGATCCAATACTGTGGCAGTCATTGATGATATGTTTTCGTCGAGCTGTTCAATGCGGCTAGCGCCCAGGATAATCGCATCGCCTCGCGAAGCGTCGAGCAAGGAATGATTGGTGAGCCAGCTCATGGCAATTTCAACGGGTTTGACTCCGAGTTCTGCGGACTTATTTGCCAACTGTTGCAACACTTCAAAATAGTCAGATTTCCAATATCTATCCTGATAGTTGTACCTGGTTACGAATCGCCCGCTATCGGGTATTTTGTCAAAGGCCTGATGTTTACCGGTAAGTAGCCCACCCGCTAGCGGGTTATAGGCATAAAAACTGATATCGTAATTTCGCAGGCAGGCGAATAATTCTTTTTCAACGTCGCGGGTTAACGCGTTGTACATACCCTGGTAAACCGTGGGTGTCATCCAGTCATTTCGACGACAGGTTTCGACTACTTCGGCGACTTGCCAGGCAGCGAAATTACTGAGGCCAAATGACTTGAACTTGCCCTGTTGATGGGCCTCGAAACAGGCCTGCAGGGTTTGTTCGATAGGGGTATCCAGGTCAGGAGAGTGTAGATAAAGTAAGTCCAGGTAATCGGTGTTTAGCCTTTTTAGTGACTCGTTAATTTGTTGGGTAACCTGTGCGGGTTGTAAACCCTGGTCGTTCCAGGGATGGACCTTGGAGGCGATGAATATTTCTTTTCTTTGATCGGATGAAATAAGTTCGCCAAGCAGAGTTTCGGTTTTGCCATCGTTATAGACGTTGGCGGTATCGAGTTCGTTGTGCTTGTTCTCGACAAATAATTCCAGCATTGATCGCGCGGCATCGCTATCGACCTGGTCGGCAAAAGTCATCGTGCCCAGTACAGTTTTCATAATTGTTCAGGTTCCACAGAAAGTTTGTTGAACGATTTGCTCTGGTTTCGGCGGGAGGGCCAGGTCGCTATCGGCTTCGCTGTATTCAAATGGTTGAGCTAGGCGTTTGTTAAGTCGGTGAAACATGGAAAAATATCCCGCGTAGGCCTGTTGAATAGCAGCCTCGACCAGATGGTTTCGCGGAATAAACGCCGGATTAGTTGCCATCATGCGCTGATGTCTGTCATCCGTGCTAATCGATTCCTCGGTGCAGCGTGACTGCCAGCGACTTATCCAGTCGTCGAACGAATTGGGGAAGTCGAATAAAGGTTTGATTACTTCCGGGGCGACTGGCAATTCGCTTAAACGTCGGAAGGCCAACGTTAAATCACAGTGCTGGTTTTGCAATAGATTCAGAAAATCCTGAATGAGTTTTTCATCGTCCGGCTGCGTTGATGTCAAGCCCAGTTTTTTGGTGAAGGTAGCGCTGTACTCGGCCTGATAAATCTCGGAAAACTGAGCCAGTGATTTTTGCGCCATTTCAACCGATTTTTCTTCGTCAGCATCAAATAGCGGCACCAGTGACTGTGCCAGGCAGGTCAGGTTCCAGTTGGCAATGGCGGGTTGGTTACGATAGGCGTAACGGCCCTGTTGATCGATCGAACTGTACAAAGCCGATGAATCAAATGTGTCCATAAAGGCGCAAGGGCCGTAATCGATGGTTTCGCCCGAAAGCAGCATGTTGTCGGTATTCATCACACCATGGATAAAACCGATGCCTTGCCAACGCGCGACTAAGTAAGCCTGTCGGCGCATCACTGCTTCGAACATCGCCAGTGTCGGGTTATCGCTTTTTGCGGCATCGGGGTAATGGCGTTCGATAATATGATCGACCAATAATTTCAGGCCATCGGTATCCTCGATCGAAGCGAAGTACTGCATCGTACCGATACGAATATGGCTTTTTGCGACACGCGCGAGCACAGCACCATCGAGTCGGGATTCGCGGTATACCGCGTCACCACTGGTGACTGCTGCCAGGGTGCGACTGGTGGGGATACCGAGTGCCGCCATAGCTTCGCTGACGATATATTCACGAACGATGGGGCCAAGCGGTGCGCGACCGTCGCCGTTGCGTGAGTAGGGTGTGATACCCGAACCTTTGAGCTGGATGTCGTATCTTTCGCCATCTTTAGCGATGACTTCGCCAAGTAGTACCGCGCGGCCGTCGCCGAGACGTGGATTCCAGTGGCCGAATTGGTGTCCGGCATATACGGTTGCAATCGGCTCAGATCCGTCGGGTAATGCATTACCCGCAATAACATTCACGCCTTCGTCTGACTCGAGCCAGAGCGGATCGATGCCAAGAGTTTCGGCCAACGAATGATTCACCGCAATCAACTCCGGGCTGGATACGGGAACGGGTGCCTGTTTGGCATAAAACCGTTGTGGTAGTTTTACGTAAGAATTGTCAAAAGCAATTGGCATGTTAATCCAGATTTAAAATCGGGTGGATTACCGATATATGGGCAGTTTAAACCAATTACCAGCAATTTACGCTTACAGGTATCGCTTCACAAATAATATTCCAAGCGCCACACAGGGCCCAATCCCAAACGCAAACATCAAGGTCCCGACACCTACCACGCCACCCAGATACCAACCAATAGCAACCACAGTGACTTCGATAGCAATTCGAATATTGGCAATCGGCATTTTGGTCACGGCTTGTAAACCAGTCATCAATCCATCCCTGGGGCCTGCGCCCAAATTAGCGGTGAGATAAATTCCTGAAGCGATACCGACGATGAGCACACCGAATATGGTTTGTAAAACCTGCCAGAGATAAGCTTGAGGATAGGGCAATAATTCGAGCGAGAAGTCGATCATAAAGGCAATAATCAGGGCGTTTAAAATCGTTCCCATGCCAGGCTTTTGCTTGAGAGGTATCCACAGCAGCAGGATAACGAAACAGACGATCATAGTAGTGAATCCGATACTCCAATCTGTATGCCCGGCTATGCCCTGGGCCAGTACTGTCCACGGACTGACGCCTATACCACTGGCAATCAGCAAGGCCTCACCGAGGCCGAACAACACCAAACCTATATTTAAATAGATGAAGGTGATCAATCGGGGTCGAAGGTTAAACGGTGTCGGCGAACTCCACGGGAGTGTTGGCACCGCTTTGACAGAAAATATCTTTAACATGTGTATGACTTAATTCGACTTGACCGGGCGTGGCGGAAGGGTAAACCAACCAGGTAATAGTTGATATAGGGAATTAAGCGGAAAGTTAAAAACGGTTTTTAGTCTCCTGTTAAGCCTGTTAGTCTTACCATCGGATTTTTAACATAGGTTCACATATGGCGATAGTTAGTTTTTTAGACGATTACAGCGAAGGATGCCATCCGAGTATTCTTGAAGCGCTGGCTAATAGCAACATGGCGCAACAAACCGCCTACGGTGAGGATGAATTTAGTCGCGAGGCCAGAGCGCTAATACAGGCGCAACTAGGAAACCAGTCTTCGGAAGTCTATTTCGTTGCCAGTGGCACACTCGCTAATATCATTATCATGGCGAGTTGTTTGAGGTCGCACGAGGCTGTGATCGCTTCCAGCATTGGTCATATCAATGTTCACGAAACCGGGGCGATTGAAGCCACCGGGCATAAGATTATTGCGATACCCTCAGTGGAGGGAAAATTAACACCGGCCGATGTTCAGACCGCGCTGGATAATAATGCACATTTTCCGCACATGGCGAGGCCTCGCCTGGTTTACATTACGAATGCGAGCGAGGTGGGCACGCTCTACAGCAAAGCGGAATTGACAGCTTTGTCGAACATTTGCAAAGCCAACAACCTTTTGCTAATGGTTGATGGCGCGAGGCTGGGCGCGGCATTATCGGCGCAAACAAATGATTTAACCCTGGGTGATATTGCAGAACTAACCGATATATTCTGGATAGGCGGCACGAAGGCAGGGGCATTGCTTGGTGAGGCAATTGTGATTAATAACCCGGCCCTGGCTGACGACTTTTCATTTCATATGAAACAACGCGGTGCTTTATTGGCGAAGGGGCGTTTGCTAGGGTTGCAGTTTCTTGAGCTATTCAAAGATGGTCTGTTTTTTGAGTCGGCAAGCTATGCCAATAACATGGCTCAAAAGCTTTCGACCGCTATCGCAGATAATGGTTATGCATTAGCCGCCGAAACGCAAACCAATCAAGTTTTTTCAATTTTGCCAAATTGTCTTATTGATAAGCTAAAAGAGTCGTGTAGTTTTTATGTGTGGGGAAATGTGGATGATGAGCGCTCGGTAATT
>JAUVCH010000092.1 GCA_030595795.1 Gammaproteobacteria bacterium | reverse complement strand
CACCGCTCATGGTAAAAATATATTGAGCCATTCAATCAGTTCCGGAAAAGGTTGGGGTATTCTAGCAGGGCTTTAAAAATTGGGAATAGGCAGCGCTTTTTAACTTCATAGAAGCATCACCTATAATGATATTGAAAATTCTTATGCTTATTTTCCTCGATAGCGACTTTTTTGATAGATTACCGATAGATAGAAACCAATTTACTTGTACAATTGGCGCTAGCTAAAGCTGATGGTTCAGCTATTATGTTGATAAAACCCATGCAAAACAATTAGCTATAGAGAGACCCTACGCAATGAGCATGAAAAAAATGCAGCAAGACAGCTATCTTCAAGGTAGTAATGCTGTATTCATCGAAGAACTATATAGTCAATATCTCAGAGATGAGAAAAGTGTCGATGAAAATTGGCGAACCTGGTTTGCCGAATTAAAGAATGGCTTATTAACCCCCGATCAGGATCATCTCGCGATTCAGGCACAAATGAAAAGTGCCGTCATGAACAAAGGTAATGGCGCAAATCCGAATGTCAGTACCGCCCAGCAAGAGCATCAAGTTAAACAGGTCTCGGTATTACAGTTAATCAATGCTTATCGAATTAAAGGCCATCGGCGTTCGAAAATCGACCCCCTTGGACAACAGCAAAATGATCCAACCAAAGATCTGACCCTGGAAGGGCATGATCTTAGCGAAGCTGATCTGGATACGGTTTTTAATTCGGGTTCTATGTTTGGTGTTGGCGATATACCATTGCGAGATATTCAGGAGCGCCTCGAAAAAACTTATTGCGGTACGCTCGCTTCTGAATACATGTATATTGAAAATCTTGCGCAAAAACGCTGGATACAGGAGCACCTGGAGACATCTTTATCCACCCCTGATTTTCGAGAAGGTCGTAAGAACCGCATTCTCGACCGGGTGATTGCGGCAGAAAATCTCGAAAAATATTTACATACTCGTTACATAGGGCAGAAACGATTTTCGCTTGAAGGTGGCGAATCGTTAATCCCTTTACTCGATCGCGTCATCCAACAGGCGGGTGCCAACGAAACCCATGAAGTCGTGATTGGCATGGCGCATCGTGGTCGTCTGAATGTGCTCACCAATATTTTCGGTAAAATGCCAGCCGATCTTTTCGATGAATTCGAAGGTAATATTGATATAGATGAGCGTTATAACTACGACGTAAAATATCATCAGGGTTTTTCATCAGATATCTATACCGACACCGGGCCGATGCATCTGGCTCTGGCTTTCAATCCATCGCATCTTGAGATTGTCGATCCAGTGGTAGAGGGTTCGGTTCGCGCTCGCCAGCATCGCTTCAGAGACCGTAAGACCAGAGATGTATTGCCGATATTAATCCACGGTGATGCAGCTTTTGCCGGGCAGGGCGTAGTCATGGAAACCTTTAATATGTGTAAGACCCGCGGTTATAAGACCGGCGGTACTATCCATATTATCGTCAATAACCAGATCGGCTTTACTACCAGTAACCCACGCGATGTTCGTTCAACGCTTTATTGTACCGAGGTCGCACGTATGATTCAGGCACCGATATTTCATGTGAATGGTGATGATCCCGAAGCCTGCGTTTTTATAGCCGAACTGGCCGTGCAATTTCGTGAAAAATTCCAGCAAGATGTCGTCATCGATATGATTTGTTATCGACGTTATGGTCATAACGAGGCAGACGAACCTGCAGTAACGCAGCCGAAAATGTATGAAGTGATTCGTAAGCACCCACGCCTGGTTGATTTACATTCACAAAAACTGATAGACGAAGGTTTCACTACACGGGAAAAAGTCGATCAAATGATCGCTGATTACCGTAAGGCTGTAGAGCAGGGTGGTGGTGTCGCACTGAATGTTACTTCAGGTCTTGAGGTAACATCCGCCCGTGACTGGGCTGGCTTCGATAAGGGTGATGTTAATAATGTCGGCGCCGATCAAACCAGGATAAGTAAGGAAACTGTACAACGTCTGGGTGAAAAAATGATGACGCTGCCGGAAGGCTTCAAGCTACATCCTCGTGTACGGAACATTATGGAAAATCGTCAGAAAATGCTGGATGGTGAAGTATTCTGTGATTGGGGTTTTGCAGAAACCATGTCCTATGCTGCCTTGCTCGACGATGATTATTCGATCCGTTTGTCAGGTCAAGATTGCGAGCGCGGGACATTTTTTCATCGACATGCGGCCTTGCATGATCAAAATACTGGCGAAATTCACAAGCCGCTAAAGCACCTGGATCCAACGCAACCGCGATTTGAGGTGATCAATTCTTTTCTTTCTGAAGAAGCTGTCCTTGGTTTTGAATATGGTTACTCCTCTACTGATCCAAAAACACTGGTTATCTGGGAGGCACAGTTTGGCGACTTTGCCAATGGAGCACAGGTTGTAATCGATCAGTTTATCAGTTCCGGTGAAATGAAATGGGGCCGCTTAAGCAGCCTGGTAATGTTATTACCACACGGCTATGAAGGTCAGGGGCCAGAACACTCTTCGGCTCGTATCGAGCGTTATTTACAACTTTGTGCTCAACACAATATGCGTGTTGTGTTACCAACATTACCTTCCCAAATTTTCCATTTATTACGGACACAAATGAAGTGTGAGTTCCGTAAGCCTCTCATAATTATGAGTCCGAAAAGCCTCTTACGTCACGAGGCGGCGGTATCACCATTAAGTTCGTTTAGCGAAGGCGAATTTCAAAAAGTTATTCCAGAAACCGATGAAGTCGATAATTCGAAAGTGAAACGAATAGTCCTCTGCTGCGGTAAGATATATTACAAGCTTCACGAGGTGCGCCAGCAAAAATACGATCACACGACAGCAATTGTAAGGGTGGAGCAGCTCTATCCATTTCCCAGGGTCGATCTGAAGGAAATCCACGAAAAATATCCGAACATGGATACCGTCGTCTGGTTTCAGGATGAACCCCGAAATCAGGGTGCCTGGCGTGAGTTTAAGAGTCGTCTGAATGAAACATTTGCGCCGCTGCCGGTTAATTATGCAGGGCGAATATCGTCAGCGTCGACAGCTGTAGGCTATATGGCGTTACATCTTGAACAGGAAGCGAATTTTGTAAAAGAAGCGTTCGAAATGTAACCGGTATTGCTACGTAGCTTTAATTAACTTTTATAAATTTCTAACAGGTTGGCCGATATATTATTGCCCAACCAGACTTTAACCTTGATAAATAACACTGGAGCACATCATGCAGGTTGAACTTAAAGTTCCTGTATTACCCGAATCGGTTAGCGAAGGCACTCTTGGAGACTGGCATAAGAAGGTCGGTGATCTCGTCGCCGCAGACGAAAATGTTGTTGATCTGGAAACTGACAAAGTTGTGCTCGAGATTGTATCTGTATCGCCTGGCGTTATAGAGTCTATCGCTTTCGAAACAGGCGATACGGTTAAAGATGGCGATATCCTGGCAATTATAAATACTGATGTACCCGCGGCAGAAGCCAGCGCTCCAGGGGCTGCCGAAGAAAAAGCTCCTACTGGTAATAAAGCCAGTCCATCGGTCCGTAAGATGATCAATGAAAACGATTTGTCGACCGAGGAAATTACGGCCAGTGGCAAGAAGGGGGCAATCCTGAAAGAAGATGTACAGCAGCATATTGATCAAAAAGCAGCTCCTGCGCCGGCCGCGGCCAAATCTACTCCAGAGGTTTCTCCTACGCCCGCTGGAAGCCGCAATGATCGGCGTGTACCGATGAGCCGCTTGCGCAAAATAATTGCTGAGCGACTGAAGCAATCTCAAAATACAGCGGCCATGTTAACGACGTTTAATGAAGTTAATTTGAAGCCGATGATGGATTCGCGGGCAAGTTATAAGGATGCTTTTGAGAAGACACATGGTGTCAAATTGGGCATGATGTCATTTTTCACCAAGGCATCCGTCGAAGCGCTAAAACGTTTTCCTGCTGTTAATGCTTCAATCGATGGTGACGATATTGTCTACCACGATTATTTCGATATTGGTATTGCAGTCAGTTCCAACCGTGGACTGGTTGTGCCCGTTTTACGGGATGCAGATCAGCTCAGTTACGCGGATGTTGAGAAAAATATCCGGTTAATGGGTGAACGAGCTCAGTCGGGTAAATTGAGTATCGAGGAATTAACAGGTGGTACTTTCAGCATCACCAATGGTGGTATCTTTGGCTCCATGCTATCTACGCCCATTTTAAACCCGCCGCAAAGTGCGATTCTTGGGATGCATACGATCCAGCAGCGCCCGGTGGTTATAGATGGCGATATAGTCGCCCGTCCAATGATGTATTTAGCACTTACCTACGATCATCGTATTGTCGATGGGAAAGAAGCGGTGCAATTCCTGGTGACTATTAAGAATGCCCTGGAAGACCCAGCCCGGTTGTTGTTGGGGGTTTAAAAATACATTCAATTTTGAACTCCAAACCCTGGTATTAAAAGAGTTTGGAGTGAATTGATTATTTGATTGTCTGAATGACGCTATAGGAAGCGCGTTTTGCACTCGAAGGTGTCGATGAAATTAAGGTGATGCTGCCGTCTTTTAACTGCTTGTTTAGATCGTCCCGAGAAATTTCGCAGACTCTATTACCTTCTCGATCAACAAATATGAACTGAGTTTCATCCGCAGATTTCCAGGTCAGTTTAGCCAGTACAGTAGTTGCGCCTTTCTTAATTTCGACCCAGTCGCTTTTATAAATTTTATCTGCACTGGGTATAAGGTCTTCCGCTTTAATGGCCTTGAATTCAATTGCCTTCTCCGAATTTAGCGCCTGTAGCATATCGTTAGTATTCTCGAAGCGACCGGTATCCATAAGATCGGAAAACTCATCTACGGTATCTGCAAGATTGACCTTACCTGCTTCCTGATCCTTTTGCGGCACGCCTGATTTTTCTATAGAAGTCTTTTTCTCGGATTTATTTTTAGCAGCATCACGCGACTTTTTCAGTTTTTCTATAGTGGCTTTTGATTGAGCGATGACATCGGCCTGCTCATGCTCGAGAAATTCTAGTAAAGATGCTTGCTGATCAATCGACAATTCTAATGACTGCATACTCTGACTCAGGGACTTTTCGATCTGTTTTATTGTCATCAGCAGCTTGGTAAGTTCCTGTTCAGTGGATTTTGGTGTCAGTACCCAGACCTGTGTTTTTGCTATGGTCAGAATTTTCTGCCAGGCTTTCGACTTAAAACCTTTGGTAATCGCGACCTCGAGTAATAAAGGCGACCAAACTTCGTCAAACAGAATAAGTGATCTTTCCTGAACACGAAGCGGTAGCGTCATGTCGTTTACCATAGACTGTATTACCGGATAAACGTTTTCGGCTAAAGGTAATTTTTCGGCAACAGGAACAGGAGTGGAAACTGGCTCGGCGACCGCCTTGACGACTGCCTCTACCATCGACTCTTTAACTGGTTTAGCTGGTTCCTTAACTAGCTTTATTTCCTTTTTTGCTTCCTGTGGTACTTTAGCCGGAGATTTAATTGGCTGAACATCGGCCTTTATTTTTACTGGTTTGTTTTGTTTAAATTTTTCGGCAGTGTGCTCGACATACCCTTCGAGTAATTTGCCGTAGCTGTCCGAATCTACAAACGGGTTATTACTAAAGAGGTCTATTTGACCGCGCAAAAATTCGTATCCAGAAAGTTCCTCCTGATTGTCTACCGCGAGATCGACTTCTGTTCTAATAACCGTATCGAGTAGGCGCCGTGCTGGATTGCTCGAACGCTTCAGGAGATTACTTTCCTGTATCGACGACATAAATAGATAAATCTGCAATCGCGCGATCTGCTCTTTAATGCGGTCTGGCAAGTCTTCATCGTCAAAAATTAGTTCAAATTTTTTCGAAAGTTGATCGATAAGATGATCGAAATCGGGAATATCTCGTTTTTTAAGATCTTCTTTGAGTTCTGTAAGCAAGTTAGAGTACCGACCTTCGGTAAAATTAGACTTTGCCTTATAGGTTTGGAATACACCCATTAGTACTGGGATATGTGACATCGCTACCGAGTCGTTCGGTACTGATCCTTTCATGGATTCTGGAGCTGCCATTTTGAGTGTTATTAGTAATTATCGTGTGTCGGAACCGCTAACTATACATCAATAAATACAATCTATTCTGAGACTATTTTCATATAAGCGGATGTTTTAATCAATTACTGGCCGAAGGTGATATATTGCACGTCTGCGCAGGGTATTTTTCCTAGTTACATATGATAATAATTTCCAAAATTCGAACTATTTTACTGACAATTTCGGTTTGCTGTTTCCCGGCTATTTTAGCTGCTGCGTCGGATACCGGGTTGGGCCAGGAGTTAGATGCTTTTGATTCGATCCTGAATAAGCAGGAAAAAACCTTGTCACGGCAACGAAAAGCCTCGCTTGACGAGCTCAAGGCTTTACAACTGTCCGTTGCAGAGATTAAAACCCAAGTTAACCAATGTATTAAAACTAGCCAGGAAAGTATTGATAATATAGCGGCAGACTTCGAATTAATTGGTGAGCAAGCTAGTCACGAAGACAAACTCGTCGCGGAAAAGCGCAATAGCTTAAACATGGTAAAAGAACAGCACGAAGCGCAATTGGTTACCTGTCGTGTACTACTTCTGCGCGCCAATCAAATCGGTGATTCCGCTTCGCAGCAGCAGCAGGCTATTCTGGCTTCGCAACTTTTGACGCGAAACGATACTTTGCTCAACCATCTCGAAGCTAATTTGATGAATCCGAGTGAGGGACTAAATGCCCTGATCGATTTCGTCGTTTCTACTTCTGGCTTCGATTTGTTATATCAGCATCGATACCTGTTAGCGCTGTTTATTGCTTTATCGATGGGCGCGACACTGACGTTTCGTTTTTTATTCGATATTTATATAGTACGTGCCGAACCTCGATCAACCAGCAGTTTTGCACGGATGTTACTTTTCGCCCTGGTAACCTGCAGCAGACACTATCTGTTAATGCTGCTATTAACCGGAATTTTCGCCGCTTATTTTCTTTACCTTGGTTTTTCTAACGCGCAGTTCCCATTCGCGTCTCTGGTTACCATAGGCCTGTTTCTATACGTCTTCCTGACCGTGATTTTACGAGTGATATTGAGCCCGATAAAACCAGCCACTGCTCTGATAGGCCTGGATAAGAAAGTGGCGGAAAAACTTATGCGCCGCCTACGCCTGTTGGCCAAATTATTATTTGTTGGGTTTTTGATTTTCTCGGCCACCAATTTGCACGATTTTCCGGCAGCGGTGACCGGTATTTTACGCAACATATACGTCACAGTATTAGTCATTAATCTGTGTTGGGCAGCCTGGTTACTGGGTAATATTCGTGGCTTAGCTAATAGTCACCTGTTACGGACCTTGATTATTTTGCCGCTGATAACCAGCATGCTGGCTGACTGGAGTGGTTACAATAATCTAGCCAGCTTCATTCTTATCGGCATCGCGGGTTCAATAACAGTCTGGTTATTGACACAGCTGGTGATAAAACTGGCCACTGATTTCTTTGACAGCCTGGATGAGGGTGAATTTGTCTGGCAGCAGTATCTCCGTCGAAAGATAGGCGTCCAGCCAGGCGATTACATGCCAGGATCACTCTGGTTTCGATTTACCTTCAGTTTGATTGGGTGGTCATTATTCTTTATCGCGATAATGAAAATATGGGGCCTGTCAGACGCTAGTTTACCAGCCATACAGGCGCTGATCACCGAAGGCTTTGATATCGGCCCTGTTCAGGTAGTGCCTTCCAAATTGATACTGGCTCTGTTGCTTTTTGCATTACTGCTATCTTTAATTGGTTGGCTCAAACGCAGATTACACACTAGCTGGTTGAATCGTTCACGACTGGATCGCGGCAGTAAAGAGTCGATGGTGACTTTAACCGGTTATGTCGGAATTATTGCTGCATTTTTGATCGCATTATCGATTGCCGGTGTCGAGCTGGCAAACCTGGCGTTAATCGCGGGTGCATTGTCGGTAGGTATTGGTTTTGGTTTGCAAAATGTCGTGAATAATTTTGTCTCTGGCATCGTGTTATTGTTTGAACGGCCAATTAAAACCGGCGACTGGATTGTCGTTGGCGGTACCCAGGGCTATGTAAAGAAGATTCAACTGCGTTCGACAATTGTCCAAACCTTTGACAGGGCAGATATCATAGTCCCCAATTCGGAAATTATCGCCAGCCAGGTGACCAACTGGATGCTTAACGATTCCATGGGCAGGGTAAAAATTCCAATTAGGGCCGCCTATGGCACGGATCCACGACAGGTAGAAAAAATTCTACTCGAGATCGCCAGTCAACACCCGCGAGCAATTACACGTAGCCAGGTTGTTGACGAACCCTGGGTAGTATTCAAAGAGTTTGGTGAGAGTGCCATGCTGTTCGAGCTCAGATTATTTGTTACCGATATCGATTACCACATGGCCATACTCAGCGAAATTAATTTCGCTATAGCCGAGGCTTTTCAGGCTGCTGGAATCGAAATTCCTTACCCGCAAACCGATATACATTTAAAATCCAACGATAGCGCTGTTTCCGGCGATTCAAAGTAATCAAGCTACAAACCTATGACCGATAGAATTCGCGAAATTCCCTATAACTATACGTCTTTTAGTGATCGAGAGATTGTTATCCGCTTTATGGGTGAAGATACCTGGAGATTGGTTAACGAACTTCGAAGTGAACGTAGGACTGGACGCTCAGCGCGCATGCTGTACGAGTTCCTGGGCGATATTTGGGTTGTCAAACGTAATCCTTTTATTCAGGACGATTTGCTGGAAAATCGTAAACGTAAGTTGCAGTTAATTGAAGCGTTGCATCATCGACTAAGCCTGGTGGAACGTCGCGCACGGGATAATGAAAAAACTCTGCTCTTACTGGCATCGGCTCGACAGGTATTAGCCGAATTTGAAAACTGGCTCATCGATATAGCTAATCTACGCCGACAAATCGAAAAAA
This sequence comes from Gammaproteobacteria bacterium, assembly GCA_030595795.1. Taxonomy (GTDB): domain Bacteria; phylum Pseudomonadota; class Gammaproteobacteria. Next base: position 7,069 of record JAUVCH010000092.1, on the reverse strand, counting down.
AACTGAGATTAGTCAGCAAACGTGACAATGTCGACTTTAGCGGCCTGGCGCGAGTATCACATACTACCGATGCCACCGACTGGCGTGTCGAATATCCCATCGTGGTACTCAAACCCGATAGTGAAAATGAAGTTGCTAATCAGGTTAAAGCCTGTATTGAATTAGGTTTGACAGTAATCCCGCGTGGCGGTGGCACTGGCTATACCGGTGGTGCGATTCCATTGTATGAAAAAACCGCAGTGATCAATCTGGAAAAGCTTGAGAAAGTATCGTCTATAAAAGAGCAAGTCTTACCCGGTGGCGAAACCCGGATGTCCACTGTTCGAGTCGAAGCAGGCGTAGTTACCAAGCGTGTGGCGGAGTCTGCGGCAACACGGAACCTGGCCTTTGCGGTTGACCCAACTTCGCAGGATGCTTCCACCATTGGCGGCAATATTGCGATGAACGCCGGTGGCAAGAAAGCGGTCATCTGGGGGACTACGATCGATAACCTGCTGCGATGGAAAATGGTCACTGCAGATGCTAACTGGATCGAAGTGACGCGTTTGAATCACAATGGCGGTAAAATTCATTTACAGGAAACTGTTGAATTTGAAATCCTTCGTATTAGTCGTAAGACAGGAAAATCGCTGTCGGAACCCGAACGCATTTCGATGCCAGGGGCGAGCTTTCGCAAAGCGGGTCTCGGCAAAGATGTCACCGATAAATTCCTCTCAGGCTTGCCAGGTATCCAAAAAGAAGGTTGCGACGGAATAGTTACTTCGGCTGAGTTTATTCTGCACCCCTTGTTTGATCATACCCATACTATATGTCTGGAGTTTTTTAATCAGGATTCATCCTCCGATGTTGCCGCTATTGTCGAGATTAAAAATCTTATCGACGAAAGCCTTGAAGTGGAGCTAGCGGGACTTGAGCATCTCGATGCCAGATATATTAAGGCGGTGAAATACAGCACTAAAGCGAATCGAACCGATTCTCCAAAAATGTTGCTGGTAGCGGATATCGCCGGTAATGATCAGGAACAGCTAACCAAAGTCTGTGATGCCGTGGTCGAGATTGCCCGGAGACATGCTGCAGAAGGTTTTATTGCAGTGAGTGCCGAAGCCCGTAAGCGATTCTGGGCTGATCGCAATAGAACCGCTGCGATTTCCGCTCATACCAATGCATTCAAAATAAACGAAGACGTTGTGATTCCGCTGGAAAATCTGAGTCGCTACAGCCGTGGCATCGAAATAATTAATATCCGCCAGTCGATGACCAATAAAGTTGAGATAGCTGAAGCGTTTGTCGATTATTTGCAATCGAAGCATACCGAAGCGCTAAAATCTGATAGCGATGGAGATACTCTTCTAGGCTCAAAAATCGATTTTGCTCTCGATTTAATTAAATTACGCATCGATACCTGGCAGCTTTGGCTGAGTAATTTTGATACCGAAGCCGTGAGCCTCGAGGATAGCTTGCCAGCAGGCATAGAATCTGGGCGGAGTGTAATTGACAGTCTGTTAAGTCATAAGCTCAATGTTAGTTTTCGTGATGAAATCAGAAAACCGCTAGAAGAGGTATTCACTGGCCTCGAATTCGAATCGCTTAGAGCCCAACTCGACGAAATCCACCAGAAGGTTCGCTACTCGCGTCTGTTCGTCGCGTTGCACATGCATGCCGGTGACGGTAACGTGCATACCAATATTCCTGTGCATTCAGACGATTATGCGATGATGCAGGCCGCGGATTCGATAGTCGAAGAAGTTATGCAGCTGGCGATTGAGCTCGATGGTGTGGTTTCAGGAGAGCATGGTATTGGTCTTACCAAGATACAGTATCTGGATGATGACAAATTAGAAGCATTCAGGAAATACAAGGAGGAGGTCGATCCCGATCAGGTCTTTAATCGGGGTAAGTTACTTGCTGGTAGTGGTTTGCAAAATGCATACACACCGTCGTTAAAACTGGTTCAACAGGAAGCCCTGATCCTGGAGTACAGTGATCTGGGCGAGATCAACGATTCGATTAAGAATTGTCTTCGTTGTGGTAAATGTAAACCCGAGTGCATGACGCATATCCCCAACGCGAATCTGCTGTATTCACCGCGCGATAAAATTCTGGCGACTGGAATGATTATCGAAGCTTTTCTCTACGAAGAACAAACACGACGCGGATTGTCGATCCGTCATTTTGACGAATTAAACGATATAGCCGATCACTGCACAACCTGTCACAAATGTCTAAACCCCTGTCCGGTAGATATTGATTTTGGTGATGTCAGTATTTCGATGCGAAACATTCTCAATCGACATCATAAAATGCCGTTTAACCCAGGTTCAAAACTGGCGATCTGGTTTCTTAATATGACTGATCCAACGATGATCAAGCTGACTCGTCAACTGGTGATTAAGAGCGGCATTAAAGCGGTGTTACTACTGAGGACAATTTTGAGACGATTTGGACTGATGCCGGTTGAGAGTAAACGTCCGCATTCATCTACGGGTAAACCGGTACTTAATCAGCAGGTTGTTAATTTTGTCAGGAACCCGATTCGTGCAAAGGTGCCGAATAAAACCATGCGCCAGTTGCTGTCGGTGGAAGAAACTGATCTGGTACCCATTATTAGTGATCCAGCCAGCGATCAAAGTCAGCGCGACTCGGTATTTTATTTTCCCGGTTGCGGTTCTGAGCGCCTGTTCAGCCAAATAGGTATGGCGACCCTGGGCATGCTTTATGAAACCGGTACCAGGACGGTTTTACCGCCGGGGTATCTGTGCTGCGGCTATCCGCAAATTGCTGCGGGACATGCCAAAAAGGGCCAGGATATTATTACTCGAAACCGCGTACTGTTTCATCGAGTGGCTAATACATTGAATTATCTGGATATTAAAACCGTCATCGTTTCCTGTGGCACTTGCATCGACCAGCTCGAAAAGTATCAGTTCGAGAAAATTTTTCCTGATTCAAGAATTATGGATATTCACGAGTACCTACTGGAAAAAGGCGTACACGTAACGCAGGCTTCAGAGTATGAATATACCTATCACGACCCCTGCCATACACCGATTAAACAATATGCACCGCTTGAGGTCGCCAGTGAGATTATGCAGAGTCGGGTTGAACTGAGTAATCGGTGTTGCGGTGAAGCGGGTACACTGGCAACATCGCGCCCCGATATCGCTCATCAGTTGTATTCGCGTAAATTGCAGTCGATGGAGGCCGCGAAAGCAAAGTTAGCTGATGCCGGTAAACCGGTAAAATGCCTGACCTCCTGTCCGGCCTGTCAACAGGGATTGTCCAGGTACGAGAAGCAAACGGGTATCACGACAGACTATATAGTCGTTGAACTTGCGCGACTGAATTATGGCGAAAACTGGCAGCAGGTTTTTGTGGGTAAAATAAACAACGGTGGGATCGAGAAAGTACTACTCTAATGTCGAATCTAAAATTATTTATCACCGGCCACAAGGGCTTTGAAACGCTGCATTTTCACGAGTTGCGAAATATTTTAAGTAATTGCGATGCAGTAATTAACCGGCAATATGGTGGTGTCGAAGTGCAAGGTGGTATCGAATGCGCTTATCGAATCTGCCTGCATTCGCGATTGTCCAACCGGGTGTTCTGTGAGTTAGCCCATTTCGTTGCTAACGACGAAGAGGCGTTATACAAAGCCATTTACGCAATCGACTGGTCAGAGCACCTGACTTCAAGGAATAGCCTTGCCGTATCGGCGACCTTATCCAGATCAAATCTCGACCATACGCATTATGCGTCGTTGAAGGTGAAGGATGCCATCGTCGATCAATTCCGCGACAAGGTGGGTAGTCGCCCGGTGATCGAGAAACAACAACCTGATCTGCATATCCATTTAAATATTCATCGTAATCAGGCGCAGTTAAGTCTCGATCTATCTGGCGAAAGTCTACATCGTCGCGGCTATCGAATCGAACACGCTGGTGCGCCACTGAAAGAACATCTCGCCGCATCTATGATCGCTCAGGCAGGCTGGAATGCCGAATCAGCCAGCGATCACCGTTTTGTCGACCCGATGTGCGGTTCGGGGACCTTTGCGATCGAAGCTGCTATGATTGCAGCCAATATGGCATCTGGGCTGGATCGCGGTTACTTCGGATTTAGCAAATGGTTACAGCACGATCCGGCACTCTGGCAAAGTTGTATAGAACAGGCTGAAGCGCAGGTCAATGCTAGTGCGTTACCACTCATTGAAGCGAGTGACTACGACGCCAATGCCCTCAAGGTAGCCAAAGCGAACGCGGCTCGGGCAGGTGTCGAGGAACTGATTCGGTTTAGCCATCAGGACATTAATGACCTTGAACTGGTCGATGACTCGCGCCCCGGGATTGTATTGTGTAACCCACCTTATGGCGAAAGATTACAAAGCGAGCAGGGGCTTGCATCGCTTTATAATGCGCTTGGTAGTGCGTTGAAGCAGTTGAAATTGGCGAAATTATTTATGATTTCGGCTAATCCTGATCTGTTGCATCGGTTGCGTTTGAAACGGAGCTTTCGGAAGACAGTCAAGAACGGCCCTCTTGAGTGCCTGTTTGCAGGGTTTGATATTGAAGCTGATGTTGGTGGGAAAAAAGAGTCTACAAAAAAAGAGACCTCCATTCAAAATCATGAAGCGGCAAAACCTTTGCTGAATCGGCTACAAAAAAATGCCAAACATCTTCAGCGCTGGGCGAAGCGTAACGATGTTAGTTGTTATCGAATATACGATGCCGATTTGCCCGAGTTTTCCTTTGCCCTTGATGTCTATCAAAGCGAAATTTCGTTAGATACTCGTTGGTATCATTTGCAGGAATATCAAGCTCCAAAAACTATCGATCCAGATGTTGCTGCACAGCGCATCGAATGGGCAAAGGCCGCAGTTCAGGAGGTCTTTGATATCGATGAGGCACAGCTTTTTTGTAAGACTCGCCAGCGCCAACGAGGCGACCGGCAATACCAGAAACAGGATAATCGGGGAGAGCTGTTTCAGGTGCGCGAAGGTGCGGCTTCTTTATTGATTAACCTGAGTGACTATCTCGATTCGGGCCTGTTTCTCGATCATCGAATTACTCGTGAAAGAGTGAAGCAAATGGCGAAGGATAAATCGGTATTGAATTTATTTTGTTATACCGGCTCGGTTGGTGTGCAGGCCGCTCTGGGTGGGGCCAATCTGGTAGTTAACGTCGATATGTCGGCAACCTACTTGAAATGGGCACAGGAAAATCATGCTATTAATAACTTCCCAGAGGGTGATGATTATCGGTTTATTCGCGCCAATGCTGTCGAGTTACTCGAACGTCCAGAGAGATTTGATATTAGAAAAGACTTCGACATTATTTTTCTTGATCCGCCTTCTTTTTCTAACTCGGCTAAAATGGCCGATACCCTGGATGTCCAGCGGGATCATGAATCGTTAATTAGCAATGCAATGAAGCTGCTCGACCGCAAGGGCGTATTAATATTTTCCAGTAATCGTCGAAAATTCAAACTGGACGAACATCTATTATCACTGTTTGAAGTAAAAGATATTAGCCGGGACACTATCTCCGAAGATTTCAAGCGTCGGCCAGGGATTCATCAATGCTGGGAGATCAAACACCGTGCGCATGGATAGTGACGACTTCCTGTCTATATTTCTTAACGATACGCCGTTAATGGATGTACGGGCGCCGGTGGAGTTTCATAAAGGTGCTTTTCCCCAGGCGCTGAATGTTCCGCTACTTGACGACGATCAGCGCCATCAGATTGGTATTCGTTATAAACAGATGGGCGAAGAGGCTGCTATTAAACTAGGGTTAAAGTTGGCTACGCCCGAAATTAAACAACAACGGCTGGAAAGCTGGATAGAATTTTGTCAACAGCACAGCGACGGTTTTCTTTATTGCTTTCGAGGCGGACTCAGGTCGAGAACCACACAGCAGTGGATTCGAGAACAGGGCGTTGAGTACCCCCTGATTAAAGGCGGCTATAAAGCCATGCGAGGCTTCCTAATCGATGAAATGGTTGCGAGCGTAGAACAGCTACCATTAGTCATAGTTAGCGGCCTAACTGGCTGCGGCAAAACGCATTTGTTAAATCAAATCTCACGCAAGGTTGATTTTGAAGGTCTTGCTAATCATCGTGGTTCGGCATTTGGCCGTGATCCGTCGGATCATCAGCCTAGTACGATTGACTGGGAAAGTCGGGTCTCTATCGAGTTTTTGAAACTGCGGCATCAACAAGCAAGCCAGCCAGTATTTATCGAGGACGAGGGCAGACGTATCGGTCGAGTCAGTATTCCCGATAATTTATTTGGTAAAATGCAGGCGGCCTCACGCGCGATATTGACAGTCGAAACCGAATCGAGACTAAAGCTGATCGTCGATGATTACATTGTTGGTAACTGGCCAGCCTATCAAAGTCTTTTCACCAACAACGCTCAAGTAGAGTTCTCGGCTTTTGTGCTTGATAATCTGGCCAGGATACAAAAGCGTCTGGGTGGAGATCGCTATAAAGCGGTAAAAGCCTGTTTCGAATCGGCATTGTCTGAATTTTTTGTTAGCGGTAAAGTGGCAACATTTTATGAAGGCATCCAGATACTGTTAGAACAGTATTACGACCCTATGTATCGGTATCAACTAGCTAGCAAAAATGTCGATATAATATTCGAAGGATCCGAGAATGAATATTTGGAATGGGCTGAGGACTATCTGTTGAACTCAGTCAGTCAATAAGGGTCTTACAGATCGATTTTGCAATTATAAAGAACGAGAAAAATAAATGAAAAGAATTAGCCTGATCGGACTCATTGCGATAATCCTGATTTCGTTTTTCTATTTTGACCTGAGTCAGTTCCTGACTCTGGAATATATCAAGGCGCAACAACAGCAGGTCGATCAGTACTACGTTGAAAATAAGGCTTTGACTATTGCTGGATATTTCCTCATCTATGTTTTGGTAACGGGCGCTTCTTTACCCGGTGCGGCAATACTAACGCTAGCTGGCGGTGCTATTTTTGGTCTACTAACCGGGCTTATTATTATTTCATTTGCCAGTACCATAGGTGCTTCTCTGGCTTTTTTAGTTTCGCGGTATC
>JAUVCH010000020.1 GCA_030595795.1 Gammaproteobacteria bacterium | reverse complement strand
CCGCTTCGCGGCTGCGTCCTTGACATTGAAAATATTGGCCCATAATAGTCGACAAGATGGGATTGGGGGTTGTGGGCTTCGAAACTTTCGAATAAGCCACAGGGTAGAGTCAAAACAGGTTTCAATTCAGGCTGCCCCAATCCCTTTATGTTGACCAGCTTTTGGCCAATATTTTCCATGTCAAGGATGATTCAAATTTATCCGTATAACCGGAAAAATATAACATAAGCAAAACCTTATCAAAAATATAAAAAACAGTTAATAGTATTTATACATTAAAAGCATTATATTCTCCACAATATTAAGCGGAGCTCTATTCATGGCAAAAACATATAACGCAGGTGTTAAGGATTATCGGGAGACTTATTGGGAGCCCGATTACCAACCAAAAGAAACCGATTTACTGGCCTGTTTCAAGATTACCCCACAGCCGGGTATTCCTCGTGAAGAAGTCGCCGCTGCGGTAGCTGCCGAATCTTCCACTGGTACCTGGACGACGGTCTGGACCGATTTACTCACCGACCTTGATTATTACAAAGGCCGTGCCTACGCAATCGAAGATGTGCCCGGCGACGATACCTGTTTTTATGCCTTTATTGCCTACCCAATCGATTTATTCGAAGAAGGCTCGGTGGTCAACGTATTTACTTCGCTAGTGGGTAACGTATTCGGCTTTAAAGCGCTACGCGCCTTACGTCTCGAAGATGTGCGTTTTCCGATTGCCTATGTCATGACCTGTAACGGGCCACCACAGGGCATACAGGTAGAGCGCGATATCTTGAATAAATATGGTCGTCCATTGCTCGGTTGTACGATTAAACCCAAGCTGGGTCTGTCGGCCAAGAACTATGGCCGAGCCTGCTACGAGGGTTTACGTGGTGGTCTCGACTTCACCAAGGACGACGAGAATGTTAACTCGCAACCCTTCATGCGCTGGCGTGCTCGTTTCGATTTCGTCATGGAAGCGATTAACAAAGCTGAAGCCGAGACTGGCGAACGCAAAGGTCACTATCTGAATGTTACCGCGCCAACCCCTGATGAGATGATGAAACGTGCCGAATACGCCAAGGAAATTGGTGCACCGATCATCATGCACGACTACATTACCGGTGGTTTCTGTGCCAATACCGGCCTGGCACAATGGTGTCAGGACAATGGTATGTTGTTGCATATTCACCGTGCCATGCACGCGGTCATCGACCGTAATCCGCATCACGGTATTCACTTCCGCGTACTCACCAAGATTTTACGTTTATCGGGTGGCGACCATTTGCACACGGGTACGGTTGTCGGCAAGCTCGAAGGCGACCGCGACTCGACGCTGGGCTGGATCGACTTGCTGCGTGAGTCGTTCATTAAAGAAGACCGTAGCCGCGGTATTTTCTTCGATCAGGACTGGGGTTCTATGCCCGGCGCCTTCGCAGTCGCTTCCGGTGGTATCCACGTCTGGCACATGCCGGCACTGGTGAGCATCTTCGGTGACGATTCGGTTCTGCAATTCGGTGGCGGTACGCTCGGTCATCCCTGGGGTAATGCGGCGGGTGCGGCGGCCAATCGCGTAGCGGTTGAAGCTTGTGTACAGGCGCGTAACGAAGGTCGTGAGCTGGAAGTCGAAGGTAAGGATATTCTCACCAAAGCCGCTAAATCCAGTCCTGAACTAAAAGCGGCGATGGAAACCTGGAAGGAAATAAAATTTGAATTTGATACCGTCGACAAACTCGACGTGGCCCACAAGTAAACTAATAGATCAGGAAAGCAAAGAGGAACGATTCATGAGTGATATGCAAGATTACGCGTCTAGTCTGGCCGATGCCGCCAGCCGCAAGTTCGAAACCTTTTCCTATCTGCCGGAAATGAGCGCCGAGCAAACCCGCAAGCAGGTAGAGTTTATTGTCAGCAAGGGCTGGAACCCGGCGGTCGAACATACCGAGCCGCAAAATGCCACAGGTTCTTACTGGTATATGTGGAAGCTACCGTTATTTGGTGAAACCGATGTCGATACTATTCTCGCAGAAGTTGAAGCCTGTCATAATGCCCACCCGGATAATCATGTGCGCCTGGTTGGTTTCGACAATTACTCGCAGTCGAAAGGTTCGGAAATGGTTATTTACCGTGGTAAAGCAGTTTAGATCTCCTCGTAGTAAGGCAAGTGATTACTTCTGCCTCTGTCTCCGGGGCAGAAGTTTTTTTTGTACACAATGATGGTTTGAATCATGGCCGACACAGAACAATACCTGGTTAAAAGTGAACCTTATTACCGAGCAGTCGGTGACGAAGTTGAAATGTATCAGGCTGCCTACGATGTGCGTATGCCGGTAATGCTGAAGGGCCCGACTGGCTGCGGTAAATCGCGTTTCGTCGAATACATGGCCTGGAAGTTAAAGAAGCCGTTAATTACCATCGCCTGTAATGAAGACATGACAGCGTCCGATCTGGTTGGTCGCTTTTTGCTCGATATCAACGGCACTCAATGGCAGGACGGCCCGCTCACTGTCGCCGCGCGCAGCGGTGCGATTTGTTATCTCGATGAAGTGGTCGAGGCGCGCCAGGATACCACCGTCGTCATTCATCCGCTCACCGATCACCGCCGGCAGTTACCCCTGGAGAAGAAGGGGGAACTGGTGCAGGCGCACGAGGATTTCCAGATAGTGATTTCTTATAACCCCGGTTACCAATCGCTGATGAAAGATTTAAAACAATCCACCAAGCAGCGTTTCGGCGGTATGGATTTTGACTATCCAGGTACCGAGATCGAAGTGGAAATCGTTACTCACGAAGGCGGTGTCGAAAAAGAACTGGCCGAAAAATTGGTACAGGTCGCGCATCGTTCACGCAATTTAAAAGGCCACGGTCTCGATGAGGGCATGTCGACGCGTCTGCTGGTTTACGCGGCGCAACTCATGTCCAAGGGTATTAGTGCCCAGCAGGCCTGTAAAATGGCTCTGGTAACACCGCTTACCGACGACCCGGATATGCGCGATACACTGGATGCCGCAGTAAGCACTTATTTCTAGCCTTAGTTTCAGTCACAGTTATGACGCCTGAAAAGCTACTCGAGTTCGCAACCTGTCTGCGTGACGCCGATCACCAGCATATCGAAGTGCTAGAGTCATCCTATCGAGAAGCCACTCGATTTATGTCACTGGCTGGTCAGAGCACCTACCTCGAAGGCATGCGGGCAATGTGCTCGCTGGGCAAAAACCAGGATCTACTGCTAACTTATGTCGAAGAAATGCCCTCGGTCGCTAGAGAAGTCGGTGAAGATGTCATTGCCGATATTGTTACCGCCATCATGCATATGTCTTCGCATACCTCCGGTAGCGTGATCACCCTGGTGCTGTCGGAAATGCCGCTTGTTGCACGTCGTCTGGGCGATGCGAATGTCGTACGCGGATATCTCAAGTTATTGCACAACCTCGCCGGAAAAGCACCACGCGGGCTGCGTCCGATGATGGAAAACCTCGACGAATTATTATCGAAATTGACGCTGGGTGGCTTACGTCGCTGGGCGTTGTGGGGTGCGCAGGCGCATGCTCGCGATCTCGACGGGCAGATGGCATATTTTGGTTTGCAGACCGAATCGTCGCGTTCAATATTGCAAAAAGAGCGACGCGGTACGCTATTCATCGACAATCAGCGCAAGCTAAATTTTTACTTGCGGGCGCTATGGGCACGGGCTTTTTTCATGCGTCCCACCTCGGGTGACTACGAAAACCGCGAAGGAACAAAACCCTATATTGAAGACTATCAAATACATCTACCCGATGCGTTCGATGACTTCCATGGTATTAAGGGAATCGAAATCTACCGCGCCAGTGCAGCGCATTGTGCCGCGCATTTAATGCATACCGAGGCACCATTCGATGTCGAAGGCTTGTCAGCAGCACAAATGGAATGTGTGGATTTATTCGAAGATGCGCGGATTGAACATCTCGCCATCCAGCAGTTTCCCGGATTAAGAAAGCTTTGGTCGCGTTTTTATCAGGCTCCACAAAAAGACGGCTTACATGAAGCGGTATCCTGCATGCTGCAATTATCCAGAGCCCTGCTCGATGATATTGATTTCGATAATCCATCTTTTATTGTCCAGCTAGCGAAAGCTTATCGAAAAAAGCTAGATGAAAATGCGAATGATAGTCAGATAGCCCTGAAGGCTGGCTTAGAATTTTATCAACATCTCGCGGAGCACACACAAATTCCCTCGCTTCGAATATTACAGAACAGAAATATTCCATACCGAGATGACAATCGTTATTGCTGGGCATTCAATGAGGATAGCGCGGCACAATACGACATGGATTTAAATAATTTCGAACAGCGCCAGGTACGCCGCAATGTCGAGCTAATGGAAATGATCAATAACCTCGATAACGAACTGGCCGACGACGACGCGCAGGAAATCTGGACGCTGACCAGCGAATACTGGCTCGATCAGGAAAACTGCACGATTAATGAACTCGAAGGCAAGGAGCCGGTATCCGACCCTTTTCGTTACGATGAATGGGATTATCACGTGCAGCTCGCACGTCCCGACTGGGTGACATTGTTTGAACGCCGACAGCCTAAAGGCGATCCTCAGATCATGGATAACATACTGGAAAAATATAAACCCATCGCAACGCGTATTAAGCACCTGGTCGACGCGATGCAGCCGCAGGGTATCGTGCGTCGACGCGGATATGAAGAGGGCGAAGAACTCGATTTAAACGCCGCCATTCGGGCCATGGTCGATATTCGGCGCGGTATCATGCCCAATCCGAGAATCAATATTCGTATTACTCGGCATACACGTGATCTGGCTATCGTGGTGTTGATGGATTTGTCCGAATCGACCAATGAGGCTATCGGCGATGCTGAATCCGAGAACCCGGAAACTATACTGAGCCTGACCCGCGAAGCAACGGGTTTACTGTCCTGGGCAATCGACGCCATCGGTGATAACTTTGCCGTGCATGGCTTCGCCTCCGATGGCCGCCACGATGTTCAGTATTACCGATTCAAAGATTTCCACCAACGCTACGACGACGATGCCAAGGCACGCATGGCGGGCATGAAAGGCGGCCTGTCAACACGCATGGGTGCAGCCCTGCGACATGCCGGCGAACATTTAGTTCGACAGGAGGCAAGTAAGCGTCTGGTGTTATTGGTTACCGACGGCGAACCCGCCGATATCGACGAACGCGATCCTCAGTACCTGCGTCACGACGCCAAAAAAGCCGTCGAAGATAACGCGATGAAAGGCGTTTATACCTATTGCCTGACGCTGGACCCGAATGCCGATCAATATGTTTCTCGTATATTCGGGGAGAATAATTATTCGATTGTAGATAATGTTGAGCGTTTACCCGAGCGGTTGCCTAATGTGTTTGCGGCTTTGACTGGTTAGTGTGGATTAAGAGGAAGCTTGCTCCGTTATACGTCTTGCAATTGTTTAAGTTGTTTGCCACTTGAATTAACCCATGCTGTAAGACCATTTGCACTGCCACCATGAATTGTCGCTGCGGCTGAACTTGGGCTTGAAAACTCTACATCCTTTGTGAAAACAAAAGCTCCACTCTGATTTATTAAGATACCTTCTTCTATTAGTTTGTTGCGTTGAACTAAAACGCTAGGCCACTTTGCTGCAGACTCTCTTTCTTCGAGAACTGCCTGTGAACCTTTTAATACAATTATTCCGTTAGGAGTAAGGTAGCCTGTCGCAGCAAGGCCCTTAATATTACAAGAAAGTATATCTTCTTTTGTTTGTTCTCCTGTTTTGGTTCCAGTTTGAACAAAAGCCTCAACACCTAAAACCGGTAGCACTTGTTGCATTTTTTCTAAAAAAACTTCCATATCTTCACGGTCTGACTCAGGAAGTTTTGCACCACTACTTTGGCTATTCATGACTAATGATCGCTCAGCTTGGCGGGCAATATCTATAAGACGACCTTCAATGTACCTTATATGGGCTTTTGTTAAATTCTCGTCTTTTGTGATGAAGAAAATGATGTTGTTCCAAAAGTCTTTGGATAAATGATTCTTAACCCTATCCTTGATGCACTCAGCCTCGCCGATGTAAATTGCGCTTTTGTTAGTTTCTGGGTCTATTCCAGTGAGAAAATATACCCCTGAACTCATAGACTCTTCGCGCGCTAATACTTTCTCGAACTCACTTCTCGGCCCTGCTACTGCCTTCCCAGTCCAGTTGGATAGCTCCGCTGTACGTAATCTTTTTGGATCACCAAAAGCCAAAAATATTTTTAATGTTGCTGTAGTCAATTTTTCTCCTTATGTATAACCCTGCCAACAGGAGTAACACAACCAGCACGGTAGGGCGTATTAGTGCAGCGTAATACGCCGCATGTCTTAAAAACTTTCACCAAGTTCAACCATGTTATCGCCCCAGCCTTCAGGCTAGCGCTCTAACAGAGTGCAGTGAAGAAATGGCACCCCCTTGACTTGGTTTCTTATGTGATTAGGCATAATCGATTCTTCCTTTAATCTCTGTTTTCATTCGGCGTATTACGCTGCACTAATACGCCCTACCGAATCTTGGCTATATTAACGGAAATGTGCAGAACCGCATCATTCGCGTAATTTTCCATAATTGCTCAACTCATCGATATCGCAAGCCTAATCCAAAGGGTAGACGCCTTGATCTACATGCTTATGATCGATGCGGTTCGTGCCTTTTATGCCCAGTGGGGTACACCGCATCCTACGAACCGACCGAACAAACCTGATCAGGTTCCCAAATTAAAGCCCAAGCTTATCAGCAACAAAATCAGCATCCTTATCACCCCGTCCCGACAGGTTAATCAGTATATTGGCATCAACTGGCATATCTTTAGCAATCTTCATCGCATGGGCTACTGCGTGGGCACTTTCCAGGGCCGGGATTATACCTTCGACCCGTGACAGTTCCATGAAGGCATCGAGGCACTCTTTGTCGTCTATCGCTACATATTCAACTCGCCCGATATCTTTCAGGTAGCAGTGCTGAGGACCGACGCCGGGGTAATCCAGGCCTGATGCGATGGAGTAAACTGGTAGGGGTTCGCCATTTTCATCCTGTAGGTTGTAGCATTCGAAGCCGTGAATCGCACCTTTGCTGCCTTTGGTTAGAGTCGCCGCGTGATCCGGTGTATCCAGACCCTTACCGGCTGGCTCTACTCCGATCATGCGCACCGCTTCGTCAGGCAAAAATTCAGTAAACAATCCAATTGCATTCGATCCACCACCAACACAGGCCATCACTATCTCAGGCAGTTTATTGTGTTTTTCGAGAAACTGGGCACGCGCTTCACGGCCGACGACACTTTGAAAATCTCGCACCATTTTAGGAAATGGGTGCGGGCCAACCACCGAGCCGATGGCATATATCGTATTGAATGGATCCTCTAGGTAAGCCTGAAATGCGCTATCTACCGCGTCTTTAAGGGTACGGGTACCGGAATCGACAGTAATTAGCTTGCAACCAAGGATTTTCATCTTGGTGACGTTGGGGTGCTCTTTGGCGACATCGATCGCGCCCATATGAATTTCACAATCAATCCCGACCAGTGCACAGGCGGTAGCCAGGGCTACACCGTGCTGCCCAGCACCGGTCTCGGCGAGCACTTTGGTTTTACCCATGTGTTTAGCCAGCAAGGCTTCACCGAGGCAATGATTAATTTTATGCGCACCGGTGTGATTCAAGTCTTCGCGTTTGAGGTGGATCTGTGCGCCACCGATTTTTGAAGACAAACGACTGGCGTGAAAAATCGGACTCGGTCGGCCGACGTAATCGGCAAACAACTGCTGCAGTTCACTCTGGAAGGCCTCTGTCTGGCTAACTTCCTCGTAGGCTGTATTGATATCATCCATGATGGCTTTTAGTTCCGGCGGTATCAACTGCCCCCCATACTCACCAAAATAGCCATTATCATCGGGCATAGCTGCAAATTGCATCGTCATATATTTACCTCAGCTTTTATTGTGTTATTTATTCAGCCGTTACTTTAGCTATGCCAATAATTTTTATTTTGATGTAGATCAAGGTGGTTAAAGGGGAAATAGGATTATTATATTCACCGTTAGTATCTATAAAAGAGGTTTTATTATGTTCGAGTCTCTCATGCTCTGGTTTGACTCACTGGGAAAAGAAAGCAAATTATTCGACCATCCCGAAGATGAGGCCTTGCATAGCGCCCTGGCTTCGGTGTTGTATCACATCGTTAGTGTGGATAAAGAAGTAGCCAGCAAGGAAAAGCAGCAGTTTTCCACAATTCTGAAACGAGAGTTTGATCTGAATGACGAACAGATCGACCATCTATATCAGACCAGCAGTTCTACGGCTTCAGACTGGCATTCTGATTTACATACGATTAATCAGTTCCTAAAACATAAACCCGCTGTGCGCATGAATTTTATGAAACACCTGATCCAGTTAATCGATGTCGATGGTGTGCAGGATGGAGAACTGGAAGCTTTTTATGAAGCTTTGCATGAGGTTTTTCCGGAGATTAAGCAACCGTAAATCACAGATGTACAATATTGACCTCGTTTTGTTGGGGCAAACTCTCCCGGTATCGTCCATCCAGAAGTTCCATCGTCCGCCTGAATTCTGGAACTAAACGCATTTGTAATGCATGATTTTCCAGTTCGTAGAACACTACTTCACAGGGCACTGGTAGGTCGAGCGAGTCACGTTGTTTAAGTCGATCAAACTGCCAGGCGAGCAATATCATCCTACCACCTGTTTGACCTGATACGGCATAGGACTGACTATCAACAAATATAATTTCTTGCTGATCAAGAATTGCCATGAATTGCATGCTACGAATTGGCACGAATACAGGATTGTTTTTATTTCGGATCAACAGCGAGCGATAGAGATTGTAAATTTCTGCCGGGGATGACCAGTCTGAACGACTGATTTCTTTGGGCAGGAAGAAAGTTTCGGTTGTCATTTTAGTATTTTTTCAAAGCCTTTCTTGCTATAACAATACTTCGGTAATAACTACAAGTATAAAAGATATGGTATCCAGAGTTTCTATTTTAATAACCGGTGCATCCGGCGGTATCGGTCGAGCAGCTGCAATTGAATGTGCTAATCAAGGGGCACGGGTTGGTGTCCATTATAACGCTAATCAGGAAGCCGCCGAAGCAACATTGGCTGTCTTACCGGGCGAAGGTCATCGCCTTTATCAATGCGATATTGCCAGTCCAGAAGCGATTGAAAGACTGATCGAATCAGCCGATGCGGAACTTGACGGGCTGGATGTACTCGTTAACAATGCCGGTATTTCGCAGCGTCATAATTTTAAAGATATCGACTATGCGACCTGGCAGGATACCTGGCAACGTGTGGTCGAAACTAATTTAACTGGTCCCAGCAATCTGTGTTTTTGCGCAGGCAAGAAAATGATTGCTAGAGGCGGCGGTAGAATCGTCAACGTTTCATCGCGCGGTGCGTTTCGGGGTGAACCATTAATGCCATGGTATGGCGCATCGAAAGCGGGTATGAACGCGATGGGACAATCACTCGCCCAGGCTCTGGGGCCGATGGGTGTCTTTGTCTATACAGTGGCCCCGGGCTTTGTCGAAACCGAAATGGCCGCAGAAGTGCTGGCCTCCCCCGAGGGCGATAACATCCGAAATCAAAGCAGCATCGGCCGTGTCGCCCAGCCCGAGGAAATAGCTAAGACGATTAGCTTTCTCGCTTTAGAAGCCCCGGAATTTATGACCGGTTGTATTGTTGATGTGAATGGCGCGTCTTATTTGCGCTCCTGATTAATATTTATTCTTGTCAAACACGAGGGTTCTGGGCATGGGTAATGTTCAGAAGTAGAACACTACGCCGAGCTTACTTTCGCGGTAGTCCTCGACATTTTTTAAATTCAAAGTGATATCCGTACTACCTGTAAGAGAGTAACGTTGCCGAAGCTCGATACTGGTCACATAACTTCGTTGACCCCCGGTATATTGGGTGCGATTCGCAATGAGCGCGATACGCCAGTCTTTGGTTGCATCGAATAGCAGGCCAGCGGTTGCGCCAATTCCAGCACGATGATCTGAGTCAAATTCATGGTCAATTTCCAGATTAGCCTCGAGAAAAGTAAAATAGACTTCGCGTCGATAAAAATTCGATTGTAGTGTCAGGCCTACGCCTGGATTAAGAACAAGCGGTGTACAGTCAGCACAACCATCATCCCGGTTGCGCTGCCATCCGACTTTAAACTTCCATGATGGCTGCTTGATGAAAGCATCGACGGGCTGCAGCGAAATTATATCTATCAGAGTAAAGCTTTCTAAATTCGATGCGCCAGTCTCGGGGTAGAAATAGCCTCGTAATTTAAGAAAATTGAGCTGGGAAAGAGGTGCTTGACCAGCCTCCGGCGAGAGCAGGTCGTGATAACCGGGCTGGATGGAGAATTCCAGGAAAGAATCGTTTACCGGTTCGATAAAGTCTTTTTCGATCTCAAAGCGGCCACCCAAAATTTCTAATCGGACAGGGTCGTGACCCTGATCCGGTGAATCTTTGGGCAATGGAGTGGTTGGAGCAACAGTCTGATTATGAATGGGTAACTGGCTTCGTAATATCAATAAATTATGTAATTTACTTTTCTCATGTTCGTCGCTATTCGCCGCCTCTTTATATTGGATAAAATCGATCGAGGCGTCGATGACACTAGCGCGACGTTCTGGAGGTAGTTGATTATAGTCGGATGAATTCTTCTCTTTTGGGTTTTCGGCAATAAGCCTGACAAGCAATTTTTCCTCTTCGTCCAGATAAGCCAGTTTCTGTTTTAACTGTGTTGCGAGTGACGGTCGATGAGTGACAGATTCGACCAGATCAGGGTGCTCGAACAACTGTTTTATTGTTTCGGTGGGAAATGTCCAAATGCTATGCCGGTTTCTGAAATCGAGGTCGGGGTCAGCAACCTCCAATAGTCCGAGTAGCTGATAGGCGCAGTTTTCACGCATGAAATAAAAATTGAATTTAGTATTGGCTAACTCCCATACGTGCAGAAGCATAAACTCAATTTGCGTTGGTGACAGGTTAAGCCGATATTCCCACAAATCACGCTTCTCCAGATTGTTATACTGATTTACCAGATCGTAGTAAGGGCTAATTGAGAAACGTCCCTCGAATCCGCCGGTGATGCCGTTCCATATGTAATCAATTAATCCGGTATCACCGCTAACTACTGCAGCATAGTTGAGAGCGTAATCAAGCAGGTCGGAGCGTAATTCTGAGGCGCGGTTAAATCGTAACAAAGTGTGACCGAACATACTCGACGGGTTATTGAAGTAATAAGACGAAAAAATCAGACTAACCGAGTCAGGGTTAATCCTTTCACGCCATAATTCGATTGTTTCACATTGTTGGGGTGGCATTAAGTCAGAGTCAAAATTCAGTTGCGAATTTAACCAGTGATAACGTGCCGGAAACGTGCACTGAGCCGTAGCCTTATCAGCCCTGATATTATCGGAAGAAAAAAAGGCCTTGAGCGTTTCCTCTAACTCGGCGAAAGGATCGGTCTTTCCAGCTGCCGCCAGGAAAAATTCTCTATCGTCGATTTCGGAAGAAGTTGCCGAGCCGTCCAGATCATCCCTATAGTGCAGGAGTACCCGCCAGATCCGCAGGTCAGCAAGATTTTTTTCTTTGCTACGTTGAATGAGTTCTGTGAGGTATATTTCTTCCCTGTCCGAAATTAGTTCGGCAGCAAAAGCATATTTTGCAGGCAGAAAACACAGGCACGATACCAGTACTAGTAATGCTCGCAATGATTTCAATTACTCAGGTGATCGCATGACATTCGGAAGAGAGAAATCGATCCTGCGCAACCAGCTTTTCCAGATTGAGAATTACTGTTTCAGCACTGGACTCGGACTGCGGAAATATTCGGCTAAAGTTGCGCTGAACTAATTTTGTATATCTATCGTGCACCTCAGTTCGACAGCCCTGTAAATAGGCCATTGCAGTTAGATATTCACCACTACCACGAGCCATATCGCGGACAAGATAACCTGTGGATTCGGCGACAAACCGATATTGCTGAAATTTGTGATATGCAGTTTTTTCCCCGCTGCTAGACCCTTCTGTAATCGCTGTCGGAATGCAGAGCAAAGATGTAACAGTAGCTACAGCTGAAGTTGATAAAACTATTAGAAAAGTAAAAGGATCCCGACCCACTCCCGCTCCGCTGGGGGCTCCTAAAGTTTCTGAAGCTACATTGAGGCAGGTAGAGGAAGTTTTGTTTTTAGAGGATTTCGATGCTACTGGACTTTCATCGGTTGGCAGTTCTTCCTCGCCAAATAGAGAGACTGCTTTGTCTGCCAGAATTTCGGCCCTTACGCTATCACACTCTGGCGACCTGGCCGCCTGCCTGGCCTGTTCGATCAAGTCGAGCGCTTCCGTATTGGTATTACCATATCTGGCAGATTCAGCAACAGCACTGTTTATTGCGTTGATAGCCGATGGGCTCATCTGGCACTCAGTTTCTACTGATTCTACTGGAATGTTTTGATGATTCTCTATCTCGTTGAGATCTTGATCTATTTCATCCAGTGCTATAGCCACGGCCAATGACCCGTAAAACAGGAAGATCAACAAAACGACTTTCAGGATCAGGTGATCAGTCATCGATTTAGATTGTTATTTTCAAGTCACCCTATCATATTGTAATATCGGTGGCTACGATGCATCCGTTACCTTAAGACATAATCCAGTTCCATAAAAAAGCTTAATCGTCGTCGCCGAGTTCAGGATTCCAGCCCAGTTCTCTCGCCTTCACTATTGCGGCGTCATAGATTTCGGCATGATGTTGTCTGAGGTCATCGGGCAGATTAGATACCAGGCAACCGTATTTATCCCATTCGGTTTTGGTCTGGTCGTGAATAATTTGTAGTCGATCATGCGACCAGTTATCGCAGGTTTCACTTAACGGCAGAACGCCAAAAACCCAGGCGTCTTTAATGATGGTGCCAATCGGGGTCATACCACCGAAGTGATCGTTATTAATGCCGGGGTAAAGTGGTGTAGCCATTATAATGTCCTGACGAAGTCGAGCATTTTCTGCGCATGGCCTTTGGCTTTCACCTTTAAATCCTGTTCGACCAGATTGCCTGCCGTGTCGATGACAAAAGTCGATCGGTTAATACCCATATACTCTTTACCCATGAATTTCTTCAATCCCCAGGTACCGTATTTTTCACAGATTTCACCAGAAATATCGGCAATTAGTTCGACCTTCAGTTCACGTTTCTTGATGAACTTGCGATGTTTCTCGCAGGTATCCTTGCTAACACCTAGCACGACAGTATCGGCAGCGGAGAATTCCTTAATTAACCCGGTAAATTCTATCGCCTCAGTGGTGCATCCTGGTGTGTCGTCTTTCGGGTAAAAATAGAGAACGACATTTTTCTTGCCACGAAATTGAGAAAGCGTTACCGACTCTTCGTCCTGATTAAGGCTGGTGAAGTCGGGGGCTGGCTGGTTGAGTTCTGGCATGGGTGTTGGAGTTAACTGTTTGATGATGGGGTATGATAGTTGAGCTTGAGGGGAACTTCAAAGTTGATTCGCCTGGTGGGATGAGGAACGAATCTCAAAACAATCCCTTTAAATATTAGAATTGATCACATTAGATGCCGGTTCGAAAACGACAATATTTCCTTTTCCGGCCTGTTTGGCTTTATACATTGCTGTATCGGCATCTTTAATTATCGACTCAATACTGGTCTCCTGTGGTGTCAGTAGGCGCAGTCCAATACTGGAGTCAATCTGCAATTCCATATCGTTGAAAAGGATTGTTTTACGCAATGCTTTCGCAATGCTTTCAGTTTTTAGTAGTGCGCTATTGTGGGCCGACTGTTCATCACCGGCGAGTTGGCCTAGTACAACAACAAATTCGTCCCCGCCCAGGCGGCTGACGATATCGTGGATCCTGACTAAAGACTTTAGGCGCGTGCCGATCTCAATAAGCACCGCGTCCCCCGCATCGTGTCCATATTTGTCGTTTATTAATTTAAATCCGTCCAGATCTATAACCAGAAGCGCCCCATACAATTTATTCCTGGCGTGGTTGGAGATCAGTTTTGTTGAAAATTCTGACAGTAAATGACGATTGGCCAATTGAGTTAATGGATCGTGATACGCCATATGCGTGGTTTGAATAACAACCTTCTCATGTTGGACTACGTAAGGTTTAATTACCCAGAAATAAATCATGGGTGTTGATAACACCACCAATAAGATCACATCCAGTAAAGCCTCGGTAAATGGCCCCAGATTATGATTCGTGACCTGAAAAACCATCATAATCGCTAGTTCTATCACAGCAATAATGACTGTTATGCGTATCACAATCTGCTTTAAAGTCGGTATATTCATAATTCTTCGCTAATGCTAACATCGAATTCGGGTTAAACTCAAAAGAACATGATCCGAAAAATATCCATTACTGATCAGCAGCTCTGGTTGGCTTCAAGCATTTTATTTCTGGCTGGAATTCTGCTTCCAATGTTCTCTTTTCAAAAATTCTATGTCTTTAATGACTCGTTCTCGCTATTAGGTGGGATATTACATCTACTTTCAGAGGGAGAAGTCTTTCTATTCTTCGTATTATTCACCTTCAGCATTATTGGGCCAATATACAAACTTTATTTATGCAAGATTCTCATAGGCGACCAAAACATAGATCCAGATAGCAGAATAAAAATGGTAAAAAAACTGGCAGTATTAGGGAAGTGGTCGATGGCTGATGTATTTGTGGTAGCAGTAGTAGCAGCAACCGTAAAAATAGGGATGCTTGCAACCGTGCAAGTTCATATTGGTTTGTTAGTATTTGGTTTTGCAGTACTAACTAGTATGGTACTGGTGCATAAACAAATGTCAGCGTATGAATTAAGGCCAAAAGGCGAAAGAGTTTGAGCACTAAAGATGCCGGAGTCAGGCTCGACTCGGCCACTAAAACTCAATGCTGAAATTTACCCCGTTGCAAAAAAACTAATGTCTGATCAATCACCACAGGTCGATTCATCATAAAAGAATGACTGTGAGGTAAAACAATATAATCACTCATACCGGCAACTTTAGTGCTCAGCGTCGATACTTTACCGTCGTCTTCACCGGGAATGAGTGCCGAGGCTAATAAATTAACGCTTTTGTTACCGGCGATGATGCCCACCTCGTAGTTAACCGGGCCGAGGGATTTTGGCAGGCTGTTAGCGCCAGTGCCCAGTTGCTTACCGGCAGGACCATTGATTAAAGTAAATAGCTGAAATCTTGAAAGTTGATCTACCAATTCGGAGCCCGTGTTCGGTGGCGCGAGCATGACAACTCGGCCAAGATTATCGAGTGCTTCTTTGGCCAGATAGGCTCGAATCAAGATGCCACCCATCGAGTGAGTCACAAAATGAATTTTTCCAGGGTTGTATTTCTGAATACAAAATTCAATCGCCTGCGGGATAAAGGTTTCAGATAGTAATTCAATAGGGTGTTCGCGCGAAGGGTAGTTACAGTTATGCGTTTGATAACCGGCTTTTTTTAATGCCTGCTCCATCGCTTGCATCGAACGGCTGGTACGGGCCAGCCCGTGTAGCAGGATGACACATTCATTCGAATTGTTTTGCTGAGCGTCTGCCAAAGGAAATTCCGTTAAATGGTGAAAAGTTTATAAAAAGTTTATCAATTGAAGCTTCTAACGTGGAACAATTAATTTTGTATTGCGTCGAAGTCTATTATTTGATCCTGGTAACTATTATGAAAAATATCGTTCTTCCTATTATAGCCGCTTTGATGATGATGGTTGGTCAACCTGCTATTGCTGCAAAAACTGTGCTCGCCGGTGGTTGTTTCTGGTGTATGGAATCTGATTTCGAAAAACTCAAGGGCGTCAGCGAGGTCGTGTCGGGATTTAGCGGCGGTACTCTGGAAAACCCAACGTATAGCGGTAACCATGCTGGTCACTACGAAGCGGTAGAAATAACCTACGATCCAAAAATTGTTGATTATCGCAGTATTCTCGATCACTACTGGGTGAATATCGACCCTTTCGATGATCGTGGACAATTTTGTGATAAAGGACATAGTTATCTGGCGGCTATTTTCGTCGCCAATGATAACGAAAAGGCGATAGCAGAAGTAACCCGTCGTGAAGTAGTCGACATGTTTCCCGAACAGAAAGTAGTTATTCCCATTCTGGCGGCGAGCAAGTTTTATCCGATTGGCGGAAAGGAAAGTTACCATCAGGATTTCTACAAGAAAAGCCCGATTCGTTATACCACTTATCGCTGGGGCTGTGGACGGGATCGTCGCCTGAAAGAAGTCTGGGGCGACAAGGTCACGCATTAATCGCAATGGCATTAGGGCTGGTCTTAATTCACCCGAATCTTAACTACTTTCGACCTGACGCCATAATACGGCAACTCCGCCTGAAACTGGTGGTCACCGGGCTCCAGCAACCTATGCTATCTGATGTCACCTGGTCGAAGCGCAATATGGTGATTTTTGCTGTGTCGTTATCCATAGGCCTGGGGTTGCAATTAGAGCCTGGTGCATTACAGCACTTACCCGATACGGCCAAAGTATTAATGACTTCGGGCTTACTGCCTGCAGCGTTCATCGCGATTATTCTGAATCTGTTATTGCCCGAAGAGCTAGCCGATGATCAAACAAACCTGATCTCTGGTGGTCTTTCTGGAGATGACGAAAAATAAGTTCAGGCTTTAATACTCAACTTGCAGATCGCGATAAAATAATCGCGATTTGCAAGCTATCCCTACGCTACCGGCAGAAAACTTGGGGTGACAAGCTAACCCATTAATTGGTTTAATGATCTCCTTTTCGGAACATCAGGAATTTAACTATGGGATGTCAATATTTCGCGCCTTGCGAACACGGGTCGGGCAGTTTCACCATTCAAATTCCCAAAGTCACCTTTGGGCGAGGTTGCTTACAGGAGGCAGGTGCCAGGGCCGCCTCGCATGGCATGTCGTGTGTCGCTCTGTTTACCGATCCCTTCCTAAAAGATGGCCCTTACGTCGATACAGTAGTTAAATCGTTGAAGTTGGCTGGCATCGATGTCGCAATATTTTCGGAAATTCGTATTGAAGCCGACGACGCCAGTGTCGAGCGTGGCGCACGTTTTCTTGTCGATGGCCAAATGAATTGCAAGTTTGATGGGGTTGTCTCTGTTGGTGGTGGATCAGTAATAGATACAGCCAAGGCGGCGATGCTTTATGCGCTTTACCCGGTAGGTGACTTTCTCGATTATTTTGCGCCACCGATTGGTGCGGGTAAACCGATGTCAGGTCCTTTGCTACCGCACTTAGCCTGTCCGACGACTTCGGGCACTGGCTCCGAGTGCACCAGTATTTCGGTAATAAGAATTACTGAACTAGATACCAAATTTGTTATTGCCAGTCCGGTAATGCTGGCCAGTGAGGCATTAATTGATCCCACCTGCTGCGACAGTTTGCCCAGTAATATCGTCGCCTCGACTGGTTTTGATTTACTCAGTCACGCCATCGAGTGTTATACCGCGAAAGCTTATACACAATGGGCGAAGATTGAAGACCCGACTAAACGACCGCTGATTCAGGGGGCGAATCCCTGGAGTGATCTGGCAGCGACTAAAGCGCTGGAAATAGCCGGAGAATATCTGGTACGTGGTGTCAACGATGCCAGTGATCACGAAGCTCGCGATCAACTCATGTGGGGTGCTTCGCTGGCTGGTATGGCCTTCGGTAATTCGGGTACGCATTTGCCGCATGCGATGTCCTATGGCGTGACGCATTTAATGCGCGAAATCACCACGAGCGACTATCCGGTGCAGGCACCTTTTATTCCGCACGGCATTAGCGTCATTGTCTCAGCACCGGCTATTTTTCGATACGCCGCCGAGGGTGCGCCAGAGCGCCATCTTGAAGCGGCGGCCAGTCTAAAGGCGGATATGCAGGGTGCAGGTCTGGACGATGCCGGAGAAGTGGTTGGCGGATGTCTTATCGATTTAATGAAACAAACCAGTATGCCGAATGGATTGACTGATCTCGGCTTTAGCGCCGATGATGTAAAGTCGTTGGCCGCCTCGTCGGCACGACAGGCGAGGGCGATCAAAAATACGCCACGGGAAACCAATTTGCAGGATATCGAGAATATTTATACTGCAGCTCTGAGATATTATTAACCGGAGATTTATATGGTTGACTCACTAATTTCAAAATCTGAGTTTGTCGGTCTGGACGCGGGAGTGCACCTGGCAGCGGGGGGAGAGACCCCGATGCTGAAATCGCATCTGGACGCTATTCAAGAGTTTATGCGAGATAAATCCAGAGGCGAAATGGCTCGAAAGCTGGAGGCAGACAAAGTCGATCAGGCCAGGGGAAAGTGTGCGAGGCTTTTCTCGATTCCAGAAAATGATATTACTTTCCTGTCCAACGCTTCAGAAGGTATCAACAATGTTGCCTATGGATTGGAGTGGAAAGCTGGCGATAATGTTGTCATTGCTGATGTGGAGTTCCCGTCGGGTATCCTGCCCTGGACACAGCTAAAGCGTTTTGGTGTCGAGGTACGCATTGTTCGCAACAGGAACTGGTTTATTCATGAAGGCGACATTGCCGAACAAATAGACTCGCGTACCCGAGTCGTGGCTATTAGCCATGTGAGTATGTTTACCGGGCAACGTATGAACCTGCAATCGTTATCTACGCTGGTTAGATCATCGAATGCGTTGTTATTGCTGGATGCGACCCATGCCGCAGGTGTCGTCCCTGTGGATGCATCGCTCGCCGATATCATGGTATCGAGTTGCTATAAATGGATGTTAGGCGTTCATGGCACTGCAGTTTTTTATGTGAATCGCGAACGTCTGCCGGAATTCAGACCACCTTTTCTGGGTTGGAACAGCCCGTCTCAACACGGTGGCTGGACATCGCCGCTGGATTTTCAACTCCAGCCTACAGCGCATCAGTTTCAACCGGGCAATGCCAGCTTTATCAGTCTGTATATATTAGATAATGCACTAGATTATCTGCTTGATATTGGCATTGAGAAAATCGAAGCACATGCACTAAGCCTGAGCGGAACGATACTGGAAGCTGTCGCGTCCCTCGGGTTTGACGTGATGACGCCAAAAGACGATATTCATCGGGCTGGAAACGTGTGTTTCATGACAGAAAATCTCGAGCCGATAAAAGATGAACTTGAGCGCCAGCAGGTGCTAATCTGGGGTGCTTACGCAGGGTTTGGAAGACTAAGAATTTCAACCCACTTATACAACGATTCGAGAGATGCCGAACACTGTATATCGGCCTTACGCCGTGCTGCCGGGTCATGGCCGTTAACCCATTTTCTTGACTGAAATATCCATTCAATTTAGTCTGCACGGTCAAAGAATTAAATTCTACACATAACGCAAAATAATAGAGAAAATATCCATGAAATGTAAAGCTGCTGTGGCCTGGGAGCCAAATAAACCTCTGCAGATTGAAGAAGTCGAAGTCGAAGGCCCACGCGAAGGCGAAGTCTTATTGAAAGTCCACGCTTCGGGTGTCTGTCATACCGATGCATTTACATTGTCCGGTGAAGATCCAGAGGGAGAGTTCCCGGTGATATTAGGCCACGAAGGCGGTTGCGAAGTAGTGGAATGCGGCCCGGGCGTGAAGGGTTTGAAAGTCGGCGATCACGTTATCCCGCTTTATATTCCAGAATGTCAGGAATCCAGTTGCGGCTATTGCAGCTCCAATCGATCAAACTTATGCCAGTCGATTGCAGGCACTATCTGGACTGGCTACATGCCCGATGGCACTCGTCGTTTCAAGGTCGGCGGCAAGGAAATCTATCACTATATGGGCTGTTCGACATTTTCCGAATATACGGTAGTCCCTGAAATCGCGCTGGCGAAAATAGCCAAAGAAGCGCCCCTCGACATGGCTTGCCTGCTGGGTTGCGGCGTGACGACTGGCATCGGTGCGGTTATCAATACGGCGAAAGTCAAGGCGGGTTCTTCGGTTGCGGTGTTCGGTCTCGGTACCGTCGGCCTGTCGGTTATCCAGGGTTCTGTCATCGCTAAAGCAGAGAGAATTATTGCGATTGATATTAATCCAGACAAGGAAGCGATTGCACGTTCGATGGGCGCTACCGACTTTGTTAACCCTAAAGATGTGAACGGTTCTATGCCCGAATTTCTCCAGGAAATGACTGACGGTGGTGTCGATTATTCGTTTGACTGTACTGGCAACGTACAAGTCATGCGCGACGCGCTGGAAAGCACGCATATGGGTTGGGGTGTTTCTACTGTTATTGGTGTTGCAGGTGCTGGTCAGGAAATTAGCACCCGACCATTTAACCTCGTCGTAGGTCGACAATGGATAGGCTCAGCTTTTGGCGGTGTTAAGGGACGCAGCGAAATCCCCGGCATGGTCGATCAATATATGAATGGCGATATCGAACTCAACAGCCTGGTCACGCACACCATGCCGCTTGAAGAAATTAATACCGCCTTCGATTTAATGCACGAAGGTAAGAGCATTAAGTCGGTTATCACATTTGATTGAATCTAGAATATGAAAGAAATAGAAAGCATTAAAGAGAGTGGCGGCTTCTTAAATCGTTACACCCACGAGTCGTCGAGCTGCCAGTGTGAGATGACTTTTTCGGTGTATTTGCCACCGCAGGCCGACAAAGGAAAAGTACCTACGCTGTACTGGCTCTCTGGACTAACCTGCTCCGATGACAACGCGCGTACCAAAGCAGGTGCGCAGCGATATGCGGCGGAATACGGCATCGCGGTTGTTTTCCCCGATACTAGTCCGCGCGGCGATGAAGTGTCCGATGAACCGGAGCGTTATGATCTGGGGCAGGGCGCTGGTTTTTATGTCAACGCGACGCAGTCTCCCTGGTCAAAAAATTACCAGATGTACGACTATGTTATTAATGAGCTACCGGCTTTAGTCGAAGCCAACCTGCCGTTGTTACCAGATGTGAAATCGGTTAGCGGGCATTCGATGGGTGGGCACGGCGCGCTGATCTGCGGTTTAAAGAATCCTGGGGCTTTCCGTTCGGTATCGGCCTTTTCGCCGATTACTAATCCGGTTAACGGTGGCTGGGGTCAGGGTTGTTTTGGCCTGTATCTGGGCGAAGATAAATCTGCCTGGGAAGAATACGACGCAACCTGTTTAGTGAAAGCTGGTGCTAAAGTCAGCGACATTCTGATCGACCAGGGCGATGCCGACGAGTTTTTGCACGAAGGCCAGTTATTGCCGGAAAACTTTGAAGCTGCCTGCACTGAGCAAGGGCAATCCTGCACGATTCGCATGCAGCCAGGCTATGATCATAGCTATCATTTTATTGCCAGTTTTCTGGGTGAGCATTTTGCTTTTCATGCTGGGTATTTGAAGGGGTAGTTTTTTACTGTTAGTTAGATTTGAATGGATCCCGGATCTAGTCCGGGATAACTGGTATATGATATTCGAAGGCGCTCGATTTGATTTAACGAAGGATGGTTATCTGGTAGCGGCCGTTCGGATTCAATAATTAAATCTCCGGATTCGACCCTCACCAGTCATTTGCTACTGACACGACCAATCAGGAAACATTTGAGTTGAAACAGTCTATGTGAAACTTCCAGGTGTCATCTTTCTGGCGCTTCAAGATCGATAAAAATTTACCGTCCGTCCGCGGCTGGGCGTATTCTTCGGTGTAGTCACATGTGTAGTGACCTCTCGCAAAGGCAAAGTCTCCAAGCACAGTGAGCTCGTCCAGTTCGATAACGAAAGACGTCACTTGGTTCGGCACAAATCGCGGTGGCATGATTTCGCGCAGTTCGTCTTTGTTCCGCGAAGCGATGCCGGGAGGCATTTGTGTTCCCGCCTCATCCCAGAGCGAAAGCCACAAATCTGCGTCGTTTGTTTCCCACGCCAAAGCGTAGTCACGATAGATGTTTCTGATGGCGTCCATGGTCGTTCCTTTCATCCAACCGATAATGCCAGCGGGCCGAAATAAAGTAAACCTCTCTGAAAAACCGAAGTCTCAACAGGGGGAAATGGAGGTACACTCAGCCATTCCATAGCAAGTGCCAGCCTACAATGCCAAATAGTTTAACGGTGCGATATGGCTAGGGGCAGTAAGTTTTGTGGGCTTTGAATTACAAGTCTCTTTATCTGCTTGGAATAGCTATATCCGGCATTCAATTGTAAGTAGTGATAGGCGGGACTCGACCCAAAACAGCCTCCTATTTTGCTCAAACTAAAGGCTGCTTACGATTGATAATAGATGTATCACCGACTTTGATTTAAAAAAACTCTAAATTTTGACGCTAACCCATCCCACAGCTCTATGCACTTCTCTTTATATATTTTATAGGGCCGCTCTGACGGGTGGTAAATTTTGAAATCAGCTTTCATGCCCAACATAGCCAGCCTTTTCTCAGCTTTATCACCAGCAGCGACCCAGAAAGCATTTTTAAAAATCTCCCTCTGCTTTTTTAAGTATCTGCTACCACATTCCATTTCAACGGATTTAGGCATAGAGCCTGTTGATGATACACCCTTTGGCGTCGAGCAAAGAACTGACTCCGTTATCCACACTTTTCGCATTATTTCGGGGATCGATTCATTTGGGAAACACCTAACAAGTATTTCGTTTAAATAGATCCCCAATTTAGGCCCTGATAGTTCCACACAAGGTTTTTCGTGATCTCTCAGCATAGTTTCAGCATCTGAAACGGTGTACTTTTCCCCGGAAAAAGGGTCTCCGGGTTCCGCAAGCACAATTACTAGTATTACCTCTTCAAGTTTTCCTTCAGCACCAAAATATCCTCTGGGAACATGACCATTTTCTGGCTCCCATACCGTAAACCCCTTGCAGACAGCCTTAAATCCCTCGCACGGCTGATATGCCTTTACTAAAATATCTTCTAGTTCCTTTATCATAAGATTCTCCTGTAGTCGCGTCGATGATAAATATAATTTGTCTATATCAAAACTTGCCTTTCATCAGTTTAGGCTCATTTGATATATCTGAAATAATTCTATGTTTCGAATTTAAATCTCAGGTTCCGATAAAACGGGTCTAATAAAACCACCCCACTAGGATCAGTTTTCCCATTGGTATCAATGGTATATGTATCAGAAGAAACAAGTACCGCATTACCAGACTGGATAATTCCCTTAAGTATCTTAACTTGTAGGATTTGTTCAACTTCACTAGTAATATCGAATCGCAGAAGAATGTCTATATTTCTAGCCCAGTTATGAGCTATCGCCAGCACATCTATTCCATAAGGTACTTGTACTAAATGATGATCGATACCTTTAGCTGTATTTTCATCAGCCGCATTTTTCACCATTTTTTCGCTACCTGAGTCTGACCTAGCATATTTAGTACTTAAGCTGGTAAATTTACATACAAATCGAATTTCAAAGTACTCAGACATCAAGGAACACAACCCACTAGCAGAATTGATTTTCGGAGGTTGGATAATCATGTGTTCTTCACGTTGCGCCCATTTGGGCTTTTCAAATTCCTGGGGAATACAGGAGCCACCTTACATGCCTCTTGATTATTTGGATTCATAGCTACCTCACATGTCAATTAAATAAAAACCCTTTCAATTGGGCAGCTTTAACTGGCTCAAAAGTCCTGTAAAACGTTCCCCCTTTTGAGTTATTTTTAATAACCTATTAATTTCAATAAGTTATAGAGTGAAATATATTATTTTTTGAGGCTGTTTTGATGGAAGAAGCTTTGCAATTTAGATTTTGGTGAATTGTGAATTAAAAACATTCTAATTTGCTACGGCTGCAATTGGCCCAGACTGTGTGAAAACTATTTTTGAAAAATGAAAGTGGAAAATGTGCTTCCTATTTAGATCGAATTCAATTTAAAAGTGGGTAATTACCTGTAAGTTAAGGCTAGAATTTAAGCCTATGTGGGAAATAAATTATCGTCAGTAGCTAATTCTGGGGTTTTCACACAGCCTGGGCCGTTCAGCGACCTACAAACCCATAACTAGAACGTCCGCTTGCGCCATTAAAGAACTTTTATAACCGGTGGCACGCAATACCACTCAGTGCTTAATTTACACCTAAACCGGCTGCCCCGGTGTCTGCTCGGGCTTCGGTTTATAAACCAGCTCAAGTACTGCCCGAATTGCCACGGCAGAAATAATCAAACATCCACCAATTAAAGTAGCCAGCGAAGGTGTTTCACCCATAAATAACCACACCCAAACCGGGCCGAGCGCGAATTCCAATAGCATCACTAGCGTGACTTCCGCTGCGGCTAAATGTCTCGATGCCACGATAAACGACCAGTTGACGAAGCCGGACAGAAATCCTCCCCAAAACAGGCACAATAGAATATCGCGTAATGGAATGGTCATTTCGCCAGATTTCACCAGCAGTGCGAGCACTATGACGGTGGAAGAGGATATCAGCATTACCGGCATCATTTCGGTTTGTCGTTTATAGCGCACGATGATGGCATAAAGGGCGAAACTGATAGCCGTTATCAAAGCCATCGTGTTGCCAAATCCCGAGCCGGAATTAATCCCCTGAACGACCATTATCACCAGGCCGCAGGCCGCTACAATCATTGTTACAAGTGTCGTACGTCTTAATTTTTCGCCGAGTAATATGCGTGCGAACAGGGCGGCAAAAAATGGAATGGCACCCAGGATAAATAAAGCATTGGCAATGGTTGTGTGAGTCAGGGCCTGAATGAAAGTAATGCCAGCTATCGAAAGAAAGATACCTCCGAGGATACCTAGCTTACCGACGCCAGTGATGGTGTTAAAGAGTCGGCCTCGATAACGCCAGACTATGATTAAAGTGGCGGCGAGGAACATGCCGACAGAGCGATAAAATATTACCTGCCAGGGGTCAGCGGCTTCGATATTGCGCTGAACCAGTCCGCCGAAACTGATCGCTACCGAGCCCGCGGCAATGAGTAACATCGCATAACCGTGGCGAGAATCGATTGCATGGGGAATTGTAGTGTCAATAGCCATCGACGGAGTTTGCTCCTTGCTTACCGCTAATGCAATCTGTGTTCTAATTGCGTTGATTACCTATCCGAGTCCTAAGAGAGATATTCAGGTTTTCAGGTGTTATTTCTGATCTTGTCGAGACTCTTCCTCGGCACCTGCAACTTCCGATAGTGCGTTCTTAATCGCTTCCGGGGCGCACATGATGCTTAAGAATGTCGCCCCAGTATCGCTCGACATCATAGGCAAATTCGGCCAGCTAATGGCGATTCGAAAACGGGCATAAAGCGCTTCAACATTTGCACCATAAACCAGTATTTCGTAGGGTAGATGCGCGGTGTGACGGGGCGAACTTCTGTCGATACGACCCATAATATACTGGTCGGAGCTACAGTCATCGGTATCTCTACCGTCTAGTGCGACGCCGAATAAAGTCATCTGCTTGCCTTTTGTATCCTTGCCTAAATCGAGGCGATATACCTTTCGGCCGTTACCGGCACCCTGGGCTAAATAATTTTCGACCTGATCGACTGCTTGCTGATGGCTCTCGTAATAGGCAAGCTGGCTGGGGTCGTCAAAATATTCCATCATGAAGGTGTAATGATAGTCACGCATGTCAGACTCGGATAAAACTAGTTCGCCGGTTCCAAATTCGGTTTTTGCTTTGAAGACTGCTGCCAGAGTATCACTTACTGACTTTAGATTACTGCTCATACGATAGGCGCTCGACCAATAGCGTGGATTGGTATAGGCCACCTCAACCTCGTCTTCAAGCTCGGTGACGGCTACCCGTAAGGCACCGCCGTAACCTCCGCGTTCTGATTTTGTAGCGGCATTTCTTAACTCGTTATTGGTAAAAACGATAATACCCGCTTTTGTATAAGGGGAGTATTCGCCTAAAATTTCGAATCCTGCTGAGGCCAGCTTCTTCCGAGTATTTTCGAGTGTCTGATCGAAGTTGTTGCTATTCGAGTCCGCCAGCACGAAAGGTTTTACCTGAACCTCAGCCTGAAGCTTGAAGCTTATTAAAACAAGGAAAATACTGAGGCAGGTCATTAAAGAAAAACGTCTGTACATCATGATTTTACAGCTCGGACAATTTAGATCGATCAACCATAGATAAGCGACGGGTCGATGTATATATCCGATTGGCGTGGTGTCTGTTGATTTATTCCCTATCTTTAGTAATAGTAATCGACTTCAGGAATGGGCTGAAATTAGGCAGGAAGATAAGGAGTCACAAATGAATATAGCGGTTAGCCAGGAACTCCTGGATGTCGTGGATGAAAACGATAAGGTCATCGGTGTTAAAACGCGTGGCGAGATACACGCCGAGGGCTTAATGCATCGAGCGGTACATATCCTGGTGTTTAACTCATCGGGGGGATTGTTTATTCAGAAACGTTCGATGAGCAAGGATGAAAATCCCGGGCAGTGGGATAGCTCGGCGGCGGGTCATGTTGATAGTGGTGAGACTTATCTGCAATGTGCAATTCGTGAACTGGAAGAGGAACTCGGTGTTGTCCCAGGCCATCCACTCGAACATATTTTCCATGTCCAGCCTTCTTTGCTAAATGGCATGGAGCATAGCCCGGTATATCGATGTGTTTTCGATGGTGAAATGCGGCTACAGATAGAAGAGATAGACGAGGGTGCCTGGAAATCTCCTCAACAAATGGATGCACTGGTGTCCAATGATGACAGCAATCTGACTGATATTTTGCGCCTCATCTGGCGTCGTTATCGCAAATTAGCGTTACCTAACGATTGATTCGGTTATTTATTACTCGTAAAGTCGTATGAACAATGCAGGTCGGGTTGACCTGAAAATCTATCGGAGAGGGTAATGAGCAAAAATGCAGTGATTGTTGGCGCGGGCAGTGGCGTCAGTGCCTCGATTGCCAGAGGTTTGGCCAGACAAGGTTATAAAGTCGCGCTGGCGGCTCGAAATACCGGCAAGCTCGAAAGTCTGGTTAACGAAATTAATGGTCATAGCATTGCCTGCGACGCCACCGATGTCGAACAGGTCGAGGATTTATTCAAGCAACTCGATCAAACCATGGGCCACCTCAACCTGGTACTCTATAATCCTAGCGCATACACCGCCGGACCTATCGCCGAGCTCGATCCAGCTCTGGTACATAATTCGCTGATGCAAACCGCTTATGGCGCTTTTCTGGTCGCACAACAAGCGGCGACACGCATGCTCAAAAGCGGAAGCGGTGCTATTTTTTTTACTGGTGCGACCGCCAGCGTTAAAGGTTTTCCGCAGTTCGCTCCGTTTGCGATGGGTAAGTTTGCACTACGCGGTTTAAGCCAGAGCCTGGCGCGGGAACTGGGGCCGAAAAACATCCACGTTGCACATTTTATTATCGATGGTTCGATTGCTACTCAAGCGGATAGTAATGAAGACGGCGGCCAATTAGACCCAGATTCGATTGCTGAAACCTATCTCGCAGTGCTGAATCAGCATCGTAGCGCCTGGACTCAGGAAATTGATTTACGACCGTGGAAGGAGAGTTTTTAAGATGATTAATCTCCAACCAGTTGATTATCTAAATCCCGATGTGCCAGCCAATTTACCCTGGCATGAAGTGCCATTAATCAGGGCCGATGCCGATAATGTCAAAGGTTATGGTTGTCTGGTCGATGACCCGGATAGCTTTGATGTAGAGATCGTACGCTGGCCGGCCCAGGGCTGGCGACCCATCGATGCAGGCACCGGTGATGAAGGTGGTACCGTCGAAGGTATCTTTCACACCGAATGGCAGGGCAATCTACTCAAAGCAAAAAATGATGCTGTGAATGGCGATTATGTACTCGGATGGAGCTGCAATCCGGGAGAAGCAAGTGAGGAGAACGAGGCCAGCCTTGATGGCGTTTTGCTCTGGCATCTTAATTATCACCCGGACGGTGGGCAGTTATTTTACCCGCTGGATGGTAAACCGTTCGTGGTACCGGCAGCCCTGCCCGGCGACGATGTAACACCTGATAAAGTTGTCGCGTTCTGGTGCGACGGTAGCCAGGGTTTGTATATTCATCCGAACATCTGGCATGAAGGCGTATTTCCGACTAGCCCCCAGCAGTCCTTCGGTGATCGACAGGGTAGGGTGCATGCCCGTGTGAGTTGTAATATTGCACAGGAGTTTGGGGTGTTTTTGAATGTGCCGTTGGTTATGGCTGATTAGTAATAATCTTAATATTTATCTATCTACCCCATTAGCTATGCATTTTCGCATATCATGTTTCAATGTTTTGCTAATTGGCAGTAAAAAGCATCAGGTCTATACTGCTGCCTATTATCGCCAATTTCCTTTTTTCTAGATACAACGAGACAGATCCCGGAGGCTAAACCATGACCGCTGAGAACATTTTTGAAGGTGGATGCTCGTGTAGCAAACTTCGTTATAGAATGAACGCCAGTCCGCTCATCGTACACGCCTGCCACTGTCGACAATGTCAACGGGTTACTGGGACTGCTTTTGTAATGAACGCGTTGATCGAAAAGTCTCAGGTTGAAATTCTCTCTGGCACCATCGCCGAATATCACTTTCCTGAAACCTACCATACCGCCTTTTTCTGCCCTGAGTGCGTCACTTACGTGTGGAGTGAGTATAAAAGTGGAACTTTCGACTCATGCTGGTTTATACGTGTCGGTACCCTGGACGAGCCAGATCGTCTGCCTCCCGACGTCCATATATACACGGAAAGTAAACAGCCCTGGGTTCTCATCCCCCGGGGAGCGCCAAACTTTGATGAGTTTTACCCTATCAAAGATGTCTGGAAGGAAAGCAATATAATCCGCATGGAACCCTATTGGCGGGACAGGTAATTACCCAGCTATCTCTTAACCAGGCTTATCTGCCGACCAACCCAGTCCGGCTTCTCTTCAACTTCAGCCTGCTTTAAAGCGGCTTGCACCGATTCAGGCATCGCAATGGTGCGAGATTCGCGCGTATCGTAGTGTAAGGTCATAAACTCACTCGTAGCACAGAGCTTGCCGTTAACCATCATCAGATGCGCAAACCAGATTCTTTTCGCATCTGATCCCAACACGATAGTTTCTACCTCGATTAGCGCTGGTGAACGCACTTCATCGATATAACGCAAATGGGTTTCCACGGTATATATTGCACAGCCGGTTTCATCGAAGTAAGCAACTCCAATACCGAAATGATCCTGAAACTTCCAGGTAGCGTTAGACAGTGGTACCAGATAATAAGCTTCGTTCAGGTGGCCATAGGCGTCTAGCCAGCTATCCTGTAGCGGTTCTTCGTGTAGTTTTAGGGTGGTCATGTTCGAGATCCGATGAAGTAAAAGATAGGCAGAGAATATATCAGATAGTAGAATCCCGCGATGCAACCAATAATCAAAATATCTGACCTCTCAAAAACCTACGAGAGCGGTCATCAGGCACTTAGCAATGTTAATCTGGATATCAATGATGGCGAAATATTGGCCTTACTGGGGCCCAACGGCGCGGGCAAGACAACGCTGATTTCGATCATCTGCGGTATCGTTGCTAGCAGCACAGGCTCGGTGACTGTTGCTGGCCATGATACTGTCAAGGATTATCGATTCACCCGCAGTTTGATTGGTCTGGTGCCGCAGGAATTGACTTTAGGCGCCTTCGATTCCGTCTGGAATACGGTTAATTTTAGTCGGGGATTATTCGGTAAAGAACCTAACCCGGCTTACCTGGAACAATTGCTTAAGGATCTCAGTTTATTTGATAAAAAGGATAGCGAGCTTCGCGAGCTATCGGGTGGCATGAAGCGTCGTGTTTTAATTGCCAAGGCTTTATCGCATGAGCCGCGAATATTGTTCCTCGACGAACCCACCGCAGGCGTAGATGTCGAGTTGCGCAAAGACATGTGGCAACTGGTTCGCGGTTTGCACAAATCTGGGGTGACCATAATTCTGACCACACATTATATAGAAGAGGCGGAGGAAATTGCCGACCGGGTGGGTGTCATCAGCGCTGGTAAATTGTTACTGGTCGATAATAAGGATAACTTAATGCGAGAGCTAGGCAAGAAGCAGCTAGCGTTAGAGTTAAAGCAACCAGTCGACCAATTACCGGAGAGCCTGGCGCCCTACAATCTGGAGATATCCGCGGATGGCGCGCAGTTAATTTACACTTATAACACGACGGGTGAACGTACTGGCATTACCGCTTTGTTACAGGCCGTCAACGCCGCAGGGCTCTCGCTCAAAGATTTGAATACCAGCCAGAGCTCGCTAGAGGAAATATTCGTCAAACTGCTGAAGGCAAAGGCATGAATTATCAAGCGATAAGAGTTATATACAAATTTGAAATGCTACGTTTCTGGAATACCTTGATGCAGTCTATCGCGTCGCCAGTCATTTCTACCTCGCTTTACTTTGTCGTCTTCGGCTCGGCGATAGGCTCGCGTATACAGGAAATTGACGGCGTGTCCTATGGTGTCTTTATTGTTCCTGGGCTTGTCATGTTGTCGTTACTGACACAAAGCATTGCGAATGCTTCTTTCGGTATTTTCTTCCCAAAGTTTACTGGAACCATTTATGAGGTGATGTCGGCACCTATTTCGTTTTTCGAAATTGTGATTGGTTATGTCGGTGCGGCAGCGTCAAAGTCCTTTATCCTGGGGAGTATTATCTTGATCACCGCCAACCTGTTTGTCGATTTGAATATAGCGCATCCGGTGTGGATGATGGCTTTTCTAATCCTGACCTGTATCTCGTTTAGCCTGTTCGGTTTCATAATCGGCCTTTGGGCGACCAATTTCGAAAAGCTGCAGCTCATCCCGATGCTGGTGGTTACACCACTGGTATTCCTCGGTGGCAGCTTTTATTCGGTGAGCATGTTACCCCCGGCCTGGCAAACAGTGACTTTGTTCAACCCGGTGCTTTATTTAATTAGTGGCTTTCGTTGGAGCTTTTTCGAAGTGGCCGATGTCAGCGTCGGCGTTAGCCTGGCGATGATCATCTTTTTTTTGCTGGCCTGTCTGGCAATAGTCTGGTGGATGTTTAAGACTGGGTATCGGTTGAGGAATTAGGCTAAAAAAGCTGGCCATCCGTGGCCCGAAAAATATAACAAGGAGGAGGGGGTAAAACTATCCGGTTATTCAACCGGGGTATAACTATTTCTGCCAGAAGTATTTGTCTACTTCGAC
Organism: Gammaproteobacteria bacterium; assembly: GCA_030595795.1. GTDB lineage: Bacteria > Pseudomonadota > Gammaproteobacteria. Next base: position 9,661 of record JAUVCH010000020.1, on the reverse strand, counting down.
ATGAACTTCGCTACGAGACAGACCGATGTCGGCTAGCAGCCGATCGCTCATTTGAGCCAGTTGACGACGGTCTGCTGTGCGTGCCGACCAGACTTTCAAAGTGTTCATAAGTGAGTTAGACGCTTCTTCGACGCGACGAACGAGGCTGTAAATACCTTCGCTGATGGCAAGGTCATCGATGATGTGGTGCATTTTTGCTGTAGTCATTTTGTTTCTCCGATATATGCCCAGCGGACGAGGCCGACCGGTGCTGTTAATTAATGAAGAGTATTATAGGCGTCAATAGCGATAGTAACAGATACAGATATGCCAAAATTAATACGTAACAGTTAACCATAACAGTTAATCTGTTTATATTTTTTGTGAACTGCTTCACGTTTGCATTTGGAGAAGTGGCAATAATCCGGCATATGCGTATATTGCCGCGATAGTAAATTTTCTAAGTAATTGAAAATAAACAATATAATACATATATATTAGTATTTGTTAAAATACCGGTACAGATGCGAGAATAGCGCCGAAATAACCTTTATATTGAATGAATTTAACCTCTATTTAAGTCGGTAAAAGATGCCGAAAAACAGTCTTAAACAATAATAAAAATAATTCAATTTTCGATATTTCTGGGGCTAATGACCTAAAATTAGACTATTCGGAATAGTCTAACCGGTGGTCTCACGAGCTTACAGCGTCAGGTTCGCTTCAGCACAACAGGCTAACTCATTGGTCGGGTCAACTGGCTTTAAGGTAATGGGGGTTTATTTAGAGGGCGGTAGATTTTTTTCGTCTATCACCTTTACTTATTGAGAATAGCTTCTATCCTCAATAAACGTTTATTCAGTTTTCTTTATGATTAATTCAGTTGTTTATGACTAAACGGTAAAAGGTGAAGTGAGCTCTGTTGGTCGTCGAATCTGACGATCTGCCAGAAAAAATAGAATCGTGATACGGATTAGAGAATTTACGAATGCACGACATTATTAAATTGGGATATATCGGTCTTGAAGATCGGGAAGTGAGGGTTTTGAAAAGTATATTTATCCTCTCTCCAGATCTAAAAGAACGCTATAGCTTAATCAGCCCGAATGAACTGCCAGAAGCAGACCTCGTGTTGGTTAATGCGGATAATGAAAAAGCAGTTAAATACTGGAATAAACTGACTATTGTCAATAAGGGAGCGGAACCTATGGCGCTCAGCGGAGAAGGAAAGACTATTGGTGATGCTGAATCTTTGAAATTACCGATCCGATTGCCCAGGCTCGTCGAAGCGCTTGAACACGTAGTTAAAGAGAATACCAATATTGACCTGGTAGCCGGTAATACTAGCGGTGAGCCAGCACTTCGAGTGTTAATCGTCGATGACAGTTTTCCCGTGCGGAAATACATGGAGCAGAAAATAGTCGCTTTAGTTGATTTTCCGGTTCGGCTGAGCTTTGCCGAAAGTGGCGAAGAGGCGTTATCGAAGTGTAAGGAGCGATCCTACGACCTGGTGTTTCTGGACGTTATGATGGAAGGGATGGATGGTTATAAGGTATGCAAGGCGATTAAATCCAGGCATTTCTCATTTGTGGTCATGTTAACCAGTAAGAAATCACCGTTTGATAAGGTACGCGGTACAATGTCTGGTTGCGATGCTTATATTACCAAGCCTCCCGAGGACATACGGCTCAAAGAAGAAATTGCCAAAAGCGTGAAATATAGAAACAAACAAGAAAAGAAAAGTTCTGCGGGACTAGCGCAGAATGGTCTTTATTAAGGTTAGAAGCGAAATTAACGAAGTTGGAGATATTTAATGGCTAAAAAAATATTAGTAGTCGATGATACGGCTGCGCATTTACAGCAATTGCAGGAAATCGTTTCCGAGGCGGGCTATCAGGTGATCACTGCTTCATCAGGTAAAGATGCAGTCGTCAAAGCCAAGGCTGAAATGCCGGATATGATCTTACTCGATATCGTAATGGATGATCTTGACGGCTACGGTGCCTGTCGTGAGATTGTTCGTGGCGAAGAAACCTCCGGCATACCTGTGGTTTTCGTGAGCACTAAAAACCAGCGAGCTGATCGAATCTGGGCTGAGAAGCAAGGGGCGAAAGCTCTAGTCAGCAAGCCGGTCGATAAGGATGAAGTTCTCAAATATTTGACAATGTATGCCTGATAACTAAATTTATCGTGACTAGTGAAATGAAATTACCCAGTGAAGTGCTAAATCGCACATTTGTGCTGGAAGATAAATCCGTGGTTGAACAGGTACAGGTCGCTGGACAATTCCAGGCGGTTACAACCCATGCGGTAGTGGTTGGTAATATCGGTTTATTGTTGCCACAGAATCAGGTCAGCGAGCTGGTCGAAAATTTATCGGTATGTCGGCTACCCAATACGCCCTCCTGGTTCGAAGGTATTGCCAGTATACGCGGCAATATGATACCGGTGTTTGATCTCCACGAGCTACTGGGTGTGCCGGGTAAGGCGAAAAGCCGGAAAATAATTACTATCGATAGCGGCGAAACCGCAGCTGCCTTCTGGGTAGACGAAATGCCTCGCATTGTCATGGTGACCAGCGACGACATAATGCAACGCAGACCACCGCTGCCACAATTAATCGGTGATCATGCGCGAAATTTTTATTTAAAGGATGATCAAATCTGGCTTGACTGGGATGAGAAGTCATTTTTTACGGCATTGGGTAATTTACTGTGATGGCTGCGGCTGTGACAGAGGGTTATTGATTTAGATATGGTGAATTGTTAGAAGGGCGAAGCGCACAACTGCTGTTTCGGATTTAATTTAAGTTTGGAGTGATTACTAGATATGTACATAAAAATTTTGTTGGTGTTTTTTCTGCTTTCGCCCGGTGTTTTGCTGGCCCAAAGTACTTTGACTCAGGATGAAATCGATGAATTGTTACGAGTTAAAATACGACTGGCCAAACACATGGCCTATAGCCCAGATATTATTGATGCGGTAAGTAATCAAAACAGTTCAGAAATTGCGTTGTCCGATATTAAAAAGCGCGACGAGCTTTGGACGGGAAAATCTGAAGGCAGCATCGAATTGAAACGCTCGATAACGGACAATCTTATTGCCAAATACCTAAGGCGTCGTGTGCAAAATAACTCCGCTATCGACGAAGTTTTTGTAACCGATAATCAGGGCGCTAACGTAGCCGCCTATCCGGCCACCAGTGATTATTGGCAGGGGGATGAAGAAAAATGGACCGCCTCGTTTAATAATGGCGATGGTGTATTGTTTATCGGGCCTTTGGAACAGGATGAAAGTACTAATACCGCGCAAGTTCAGATTAGTGTGCCGATATTTAATCAGCAGCAAACGATCGGTGTATTGATCATGGGTGTGTCGGTGGATTACCTGAACAGGTAGTAATCGGAAATAGCTAAAGCACGATAAAACTGGCGTGCTTTTGAAATTAAATTTTTGGATTAAGTCCATAAGGTATGTATATGAAACAAATAACTAAGTATTTAAGATTGCTGAAGAAAAATAGCAGCCTGTTAGCCATCGTCGCAGTAGCGGCTTCGACCGGTGCAGCAAATGCTATCGCCGAAACTGGCGTTACCCGCGATAAAATTCTTATCGGTGGGGTTATGGATCTCGAAGGTGCTTCGCAGGCACTGGGTCAGGGCATGAGGCGAGGAGTATTAGCTGCTTTGTCTGGTAAACGCGTCAAGGGTCGTTCAATCGAATATATTACCCTGAATGACTCGTATAACCCGGCCAGGACTAAAGCGGCTACCGAAGAGCTGGTTCAGCGAGGGGTTTTCGCCGTATTGGGGAATGTGGGAACGCCAACCGCAGCCGCGTCGCTGCCGGTGTTGGCAGAGGCCGATACGCCTGCAGTAGGTTTTTTTACCGGGGCGGGTTTGTTGAGACCGGGTAAGGGCGATATTGTTAATTATCGGGCTAGCTACGTGCAGGAAACGGCAGCGGTTATTTCGGCGGGATTAAGCGCCGGGTTAAAACCCGCAGAGATCTGCGCTTATGTTCAAAATGATGGTTATGGTATGGCCGGTATTGCCGGGGTCAAGTCGGCGCTAAAGGGTAAGCCGGGTTCGGCCGAGATCATTAGCTTGCTAGACCAGATAACCAGCTTTAAGGGGAAAAATCCCTATCGAAATGGTATCGGGCCAGTCGGTGTTTATACTCGAAATACCTTTACCGCATTAGATGGATACTTATCACTGAAAGAGTGGGAAGCGAAAAGCGGTGTTAAATGTCGCCTGGTGGTAACTGTGGGAGCCTACCGCTCGATAGCCAGTTTTATCGGCTATGCTAAATTTAAAGGGGAAGACTGGCTGTATAGCGCAGTGTCATTTACCGGTGCTGAAAACCTGAGACTTATCCTGGCGGATTATGACGTGACTAGTAAGGTCATGGTGACCCAGGTGGTACCATCACTCAGTTCGAAATTGCCCATTGTGAAGGAGGCAAAGGCTGCGCTGGGGTCAGACTTGTCTTATATCACTCTCGAAGGTTATATCGTGGGAAAATTCTTTTTGAAAGTTCTGGAAACTATGCCGAGTAAAGACATAACTCGAAGTGCCTTCCTGTCAGCAATTCAGGGCAATAAATTTGATATAGGGGGAGTGCAGTTAGATTTCTCCTCGGATAATCAGGGCTCGGACCTGGTTATAGCCACCTATTTGGATAATGGAGCGTATCGAGTCGTTCCTCAAGATGACCTGATACAGTTGATGCGTTAAAGGTTAAGTGGTTTCGTAAAGAAAAATGAATAGTTAAGAGGATTTAGGAATATGTTTAGTAATATTAAGATAGGTAGTCGCCTCATTATACTGATTACGGTTTTGACGCTGATTTTCGTATCGGTAGGCGCTGTAACGCTGATCTCTTTGACCGAAATTGTGGAAGACTCGTCCAGGCTCAATAGTAAGGTATCAGAGTCCGCTGAGTTCACACGTCTTGCGGTTATCGTAAGACAAAATCTCGTGGATGTGGGCGATAAGCTCTACCTCGGTAATATCACCTGGCAGCAGGCGGTAAATACTCTGGAAACCGGCCAAGCACTATTTAACAAGGGCTGGAGTGACCACATAGAAGACCAGGCAGGGCATTTCGGCGGAGATTCTCATGCCGCCGAAGGTCTGGGAGCGGACGCTCTGGAGTTTTTTGATGACGCCTTCGGGGTCGAGGTTGAACTGCTAAAACAGGGTTTCGATTCATTGCTCGAAATAGCCCGGAAGGAAAATCGATCTCATCTGTCGCTTTATATGTTGAATGAAGCCAGTGGAAATACCTCACCATTTCTTCTCTCGACAGACGCATTCCTAGCGTTAGGCTCGGAAGAAGCACAGGCCATATTCGATGAAACCGACAAAGACGGGGAAAACTTTCTGCTTATCGCTTTTATAGTGGTAATAGTAGGTCTGGTACTGGCAGTCATTCTCGGGCCGTTAATTTACCGCTCGATTACCTCGCCGCTTAGGACTATTTCTCAGGTGGTTGAAAGGGTATCGAAGGGTGAGCTGGACGCTCGTACAGAGCTAACCAGTCAGGACGAAATAGGTCTATTGGGTAATGCCTTCGATAGTATGTTGAACGAACGTGTATCGACCATGGCTGAGGTGGAGAAAGAAAATGAAACGATAAATAATTCGGTAATCTCGTTACTTGAAGCCGTATCTGACTTAAGTGACCGTGATCTCACCGTACGCGTTCCAGTTGCCGAAGACGTAACCGGGCCGGTGGCGGATGCGATGAACCTGTTAGCCTCCGAGACGGCAAAGGTGCTACTGGATATACGTGAAGTCTCTGGACAGGTGGCTGACTCATCAAACCGTGTACAGGAGCAGGGTGGTCGTGTAAACCAGCTTGCTGCGAACGAACGCAATATCGTAGAAGACACTATGACCAAATTGACCGAGGCGTCGAAGTCGATGATCCAGGTGGCGCAGTTAGCAAAAGCCTGTAACGATACGGCAGCAAAGGCCTCGGCTTCTACTCAGGTCGCTCTGGAGACGGTAGCAAAAACGGCAACCGGTATGGGTGATATCCGCGAAACCATTGCTGAAACGGAAAAACGTATCAAACGACTCGGCGAACGTTCTCAGGAAATCAACGGTGTGGTAGAAATCATCAACAACATTGCTGAACGTACTCACGTACTGGCACTTAATGCTTCCATGCAGGCAGCTGCGGCGGGTGATGCCGGTCGCGGTTTCGCGGTGGTTGCAGACGAAGTACAGCGCCTGGCGGAATCATCACGTCAATCGACATCGGAAATAGCTGGTCTGGTAGGTAATATACAGGCCGAAACCGCTGAAACTATGGCCACCATGAACAAGGCTATCGCCCAGGTGGTCGATGGTACCGAACTGGCTCAGGCCGCTGGTGGCCAGATGGAAGAAACGCAAAAAACAACATCAGAATTGGCGAATGCGGTAGGGCAAATCCTTAAACGTTCGATAACGCAGGCCAAGGTAACTGAGAACTTGCGGGATCAGGCTTCGGATGTGCAAAAGAGCACTGAGGAGACGAGTAGCGAGCTTGAGCAGCAATCGGAAGAAACAGTCAATCTGGTGGAATATTCCAGACGCCTGGTTGAGTCGGTTAGCGTATTCAAGCTGCCAACAGCATAATAAGCCGCAGTCTGGCAGTTTTTATGGATAACGAGGTCGGGTATTGGCCTCGTCATTATAAAAACCTGAACCGGGGAAGTTCATCAATATGAGTGAAGCATCCACAGAACGAAAAGAAGTATTACTCGGATTAGTCGATATGGCTTATACCGATATCGTTGATATTGTCTCCGAACTATCATCTGAAAATGCCTCCGCTGCGAAGGAGAGCTGCCAGGGTCATATCGATGATATCGGCATGGCGGCTGGCATGATCAGCTTCGATGTATTGCAGGCCTCAACTGAGCAGATGAGTGCTCTGCTGACGGCCGATATAGGTGGATTAACCGCAGAACTTGCTAACCAGCTAGTCGGCTGGATGGGTGATATCGTGTTGCACATCGAGTCTCCCGGGGATGTTGATATCAACAGGCGCCTGCTTAATCTAGTGCCTGAAGACCGGGCTATCGAGGCTGCTGAGTTAAGCGATGAAATCGAAGCCATTGATGTCTTTGGCGAAGAACTCGACGATTTTTCGGAAAATATAATCGATAAGAATGATCTGGATTCCGCGTCGAGCGGAATTTTAGGGATACTGATCGAAGAATTACAGGATATATCGCTCGATTTAGACGATTTGGCACTGACTATCTCTAACACTGAAGACGCTAACGAATTGACCGAATCGGTTATCAGTTATCAGGATATTCTATCCCGAGTCAGGCAGGTAGCCAGCGACCTGGGGCTCAATGGCCTTGTATTGATAGGTAATTTTATTGATAAAAATCTGTTAATTCTAACTGGCTCATCGCTTACAGAAAGAGCTCATTCGCTTGAGGTTTTACAGGGATGGATTCCAGTTGTCATCGAACATTTACAGCAACCTAAGGACGATGCACTGTGTATTGCAGTGGTTGACTATCTGGAAAGGGATAACTGGCTCTCTCCTTTACCCTACCGAGAAGTACGCGATCTGATAGAAGGCTTGACCAAAGAACTGGAACTCAGCGGTGATTTCGAAGTTGAAGCCCGAGAAACCGAGGCCCGTGCAGACGATGTTGCGTTGGATGTGTCCACTGATGCTGGGCCAGAGTTACTGGACGCCTTTTTTGCGGAATCCCCTGGGCATGCAGAAAAATTTTCTACTCTGGTCGAGGCCATAGCGAATGGCGAAGATATCCAGAACAATGTCGAAGCAGCTCAGCGGCTGGCTCATACTCTGAAGGGTTCTGGTAATCTGGTTGGCGTGAAGGGTATTGCCAACCTGGCACATCATATCGAGGATATATTTGAGCATATCGCCAAACAAAAAATGGCGCCTCCATCGGCACTCGCGCTCACCATGCAGGAAGCAGCCGATACAATTGAAGTCATGTTCGAATATTTGCAGGGTATGGCCGAATTTCCGGATGAAGCCCAACGAGTGCTACAGGATGTGCTCGACTGGGCTAACCTTATCGATAGCGGTAATTTAAGCGAGCTTAGCCAGTCAGAATCAATCGCCTCTGAGGTTAGCTTAATAGAGCCGGTAGCTTCTGTAGAACTAAAGCAGTACGAAGAATCCATCAGTGACTTCGGCGATAATTTTTCGGATAGCTTTGGCGAAAACAGACGAGCCACCGATATTGCCAGTCGTACTGATGATACCGAAGCGCATCCAAGAAGGGCTACCGATGGGGCAACCTCGGGTAGAGTGGATTCAGTCCGGGTTCCAACCGATATACTGGATAATATTTTCCGTATCGTGGGTGAAACTGCAATCGCGATTGGCCAGATTCAGGAACATATTAATCGTCTGGAATCTGGCGATAAATTAGTCCGAAAAAATGATGTTTCCCTGCAACAGCGACGTTACGAGTTAGAAAATCTGGTTAGTATACGAGGCATGGCGGCACGCCATCGCAGTGCTGCGGTTGTCGGTGGCGATAGCAGTTTTGATCCATTGGAAATGGATGAATACGATGAATTTTACGGTGTCGCACACTCCTATATAGAAGGTGTGGCGGATTCACGAGAAATTTTACGTAGTATTACCGGCGAGGTGTCGGAACTCAACGCATTATTCCTGTTGCAGCAACGCCTGAATAAAGAACTACAGCAGGTGGTTATGACTACCAGAATGGTGCCGGTAAGCAATATTTCAGCTCGGCTGCAACGGTCTGTGCGTCAGGCCTGCCGATCAACCGGCAAAAATGCCGTATTGAAAGTGATAGGGGAAGATTTATTGCTCGATGGAAAGGTGTTGAACTCGTTGACCGATTCTCTCATGCACATGCTGCGTAATGCGGTGGATCATAGTATTGAAAGTGCGGAAAATCGGTTTGATAAAGGTAAACCCGAAGCCGGAGAAATTACCTTAAGTTTCGTTCAGGAAGGCAACAACGTAGTGGTTAGCTGCGTCGATGACGGACGTGGGCTGGACTATGATCGCATTCGTGACAAGGCCGTCAAACAGGGCATGATAGGTCAGAACGAAGCCATCGATAACCGAGCGCTGGCTAGAATGGTGCTGCAATCGGGCTTTTCAACCAGCGACAAGGTCACCCAGGTTTCCGGCCGTGGCGTAGGCATGGATGTTGTCAACAATACCATCCAGTCACTCAAGGGTAGTATGGACATAGGCGATGCCGTAACGGGTGGTGCACAAATTTCATTGCGACTACCGATTACTCTGTTAACCAGTCACTGCCTGATAGTCGGTGTGGATGAAGAAGCTTTCGCTGTACCGACTAGTACGCTGTCACAGATTCTAAGCCCAGGCACAGGTAAAATCGACCAGGTAGGCGGCAATACCAGTTGTCAGATTGGTCGGGAAGTCTATCCAGTGGATTCACTTAACTCGTTGGTGGGTCAAAGCGAAGATCTGGAAAAAATGAATAACAGCACTATTTTACTCTTCCAGACTGCCCAGGGTATGACGGCGATAACAGTAGACCGAGTCGTGAGTAGTTATGATCTCGTTATCAAGGGCATGGGCGAGTATATTAAAGATGTGCCCGGTGTCGCTGGTGTCTCTACGCTGGGTGATGGTAGCGTCGTAGCAGTGCTGGACCTGGGTAGTCTGATGCAGT
>JAUVCH010000135.1 GCA_030595795.1 Gammaproteobacteria bacterium | reverse complement strand
CAAACTGCTGGATGAATACGGGTGAAGGTGGAGTTTCGCCCTATCACCTCAAAGCCGACTGCGATCTCGTCGTGCAAATTGGTACGGCTAAATATGGTGTGCGCGATCTGGCGGGCAATCTCAGTGATGACAAATTAAAAGCGCTGGCCGAGCACGAGCAGATAAAAATGTTTGAAATTAAGCTGAGCCAGGGTGCCAAGCCGGGTAAAGGCGGCATATTACCCGGGGCTAAGGTAACACCAGAGATCGCTGAAATACGTGGCATTCAGGTCGGGCAGGATTCGATCAGCCCAAACCGACATCCTGATATTAATTCGGTCGATGATTTAATCGAAATGATTAATCGTATCCGCGATGTCACTGGACGTCCGGTTGGCTTTAAGTGTGTTATCGGTTCTTATAGCTGGCTGGATGAACTCTGCGAACGTATCAATGAGCTAGGCATGGAATCTGCTCCCGACTTTATAACCGTCGATGGAGCCGAAGGCGGCACCGGTGCGGCTCCTATGCCGCTGATCGATGAAGTCGGCCTGCCGTTGCGAGAAAGCCTGCCGCTGATGGTCGATACGCTAAACGCGCATGGTCTTCGCGAACGCGTCAAGGTAGTTGCATCGGGCAAGTTAATTAATCCGGCGAATGTTGCCTGGGCGTTGTGTATGGGGGCCGATTTCTGTACCTCGGCGCGAGGCTTTATGTTTTCGCTTGGCTGTATTCAGGCATTGCAATGTAACAAAAATACCTGTCCGACTGGTATTACAACACACGATTTAAAAATGCAGCGAGGTCTTGATCCCGACAATAAAGCGGAGCGAGTCTCTAAATTTCAGGATCAGATCGAATACGAGGTCGGCATTATTGCGCACTCCTGTGGTGTTAAGGAGCCGCGTCAATTTCGCCGATTCCATTGCCGAGTCGTGCAGGATAATGGCAAATCTGTGCCTTTAAACGAGCTCTACCCAGACAGGATACCCGGCGATCAACAACGCCGTCGTGCCAGCGATTAATAGTTAGCAACTGAATGGGCAGCAACTGAATTGTCATCACCCAAATGGCTATCACTTAAAAGGATCAATGGAGTAATTACATGAAAGCAAGTGACCTGTTTGTAAAATGCCTGGAAAACGAAGGCGTTGAGTATATTTTTGGTATTCCCGGAGAAGAAAATCTCGACGTGATGGATTCGATGATCGGCAGTGAGATGAAATTTATCACCACCAGGCATGAGCAGGGCGCTGCCTTCATGGCCGACGTTTATGGCCGACTCACGGGTCGAGCGGGGGTTTGCCTCGCTACGCTGGGGCCGGGTGCGACCAATCTGGTAACGGGATTCGCCGATGCCAATATGGACAGAGCGCCTATTGTCGGTATAGCCGGGCAGGGTGCGACTACGCGTATGCACAAGGAAAGCCATCAGGTACTCGATCTGGTTAGCCTGTTCGAACCAATCTCGAAATACAGTGTCGAGATTTATGAGCCGGAGATTGTTGCCGAAATCGTGCGTAAAGCCTTTAAGGCAGCCGAAGCAGAAAAACCCGGCGGCAGTTTTATTTCTTTCCCTGAAAATGTTGCAGCTATGCCCGTAGGGGGCAAAGAACCGCTGAAGGTTCAGGCAGCCAAACCACCGGTGCCACCGCAGGATAAAATAGCTCAGGCGGCGGCGTTAATTTCCAATGCAAGATATCCATTGGTGATGGCGGGTAATGGTGTAGTACGTGCACGGGCCGATGATGCACTGGTTGCTTTTGCAGAAAAACTCAATGTGCCGGTAGCAACCACTTTTATGGCCAAAGGCAGCATACCTTTTTCGCATGATTTGTCATTGGGAACAGTCGGATTACAGGCGCATGATTACGTTGCCTGCGGCTTCGACCGCGCCGACGTGGTTATCTGCGTTGGTTACGACATGATCGAATACCACCCGCATCTCTGGAACAAACAAAAAGACACAAAAATTATTCATATCGACTTAAGTCCAGCCGAAGTCGATGAACACTATATTCTTGAATGTGGCGTCATTGGCGATATCTCCGAAGCCCTCGGGGGCATAGCTGCACAAGCGACACCTAAAGCTGAATCACGAGCACAGAATTTACGTCAAACTATCGTCGATGAATTGACTACTCATGAAAGTGATGACTCTTTCCCGCTGGTGCCGCAACGCATCGTGCTGGATATTCGCAAGGCGCTTGAGCCTGAAGATATCGTAGTATCAGATGTCGGCGCGCATAAGATGTGGATGGCCCGCATGTATCAGGCAGAACGTCCGAATACCTGTATTATCTCGAATGGCTTCGCCTCGATGGGAATAGGTGTGCCAGGCGCGATAGCGGCCAAACTGGCTTACCCTGATCGTACGTCGTTAACAGTTACCGGCGATGCTGGTTTTCTGATGAATTCGCAGGAAATTGAAACTGCAATGCGAATTGGCGTGGCGATGATTATTCTGGTCTGGAATGACAGCAAGTACGGCCTGATTAAATGGCATCAGGATCGTCGTTTCGGGCGCGACACTCAAATTGAATTTAATAACCCGGATCTGGTGAAATACGCTGAAAGCTTTGGCGCGAAAGGCTATAGAATTGAATCGGCGGCTGAATTGTTACCCACCATTAAACAGGCCATAGCCGACGATACCGTGGTGTTGATCGACTGTCCGGTCGACTATTCCGAAAATATGAAACTTACCGAGAAGCTTGGTAATCTAGTTTGCCCGATATAAACGATTTGCCAGTTAGCATCAGCTCAAACGATCGCGCATACCACGCAGCACAATATCGGTATAACCCACCACGCCAATGACTTTTCTATTGTCGACTACCGGCGCACGACTCAGGCCAAAAGTATCGAATAAACGGGTGCAATAGCGGATGTCCATGTCCGGGTCGACACTGATCACTGGCTTCGACATAATTTCGTAGATATTGACTCGTTCGGGCGATTTGTTTTTAGCGAGTACATCTTTGGCAATATCAGATAACAAAACGATACCATACTCATCGTTATCGTGGCGCATATCGACGATGAAACATTTGGTGTCCGGGTATTTTGAATTGCGCAATGCCTCGGCTACGGTATCCAGACCATTGACGATGTCAAAGTTAGGCTTCATAACATCGCGTACTCTTACGACTGGTTTTTGGCTCATATTTCTTCCTCGATCATTTCACGTAACTGGCTGACCTGATGCGACACCCCAACCGCGTCTTCGACATCGATGCTAAAGGCAATACCCGATCCCGGATTCGCTTCGAACTCTCCCGTGCTGGCCATGGTTTCGAGTATGTCGCGACAGAGATGCTCCTCGACTAGCATCAGGACAACGTCTCGTTGTGTCTCCAGACTGAGGCCGAGGAAGGTCTTGGCAACCTGTATGCCTTCGCCGCGGGCGCTGGGAATAACGGTCGCGCCGGTGGCGCCTTTTTCTCGGGCGGCGCATACGACCTTTTCCGTGATCGTACTATCGGTAAATGCGATGATGAGCTTAAAGTGCATGATGTACTCCCCTTAGTTTGGAGGTTGCTTGCTGCGCTTAGCCTGCCACTCGGATAACTGAGCGTAAGCCATTACAGACATAATTGGAAACAGGCTGGCAAAGGCGATCAGGCCAAAGCCGTCGAGTAGCGGATTGCGACCTGGCACTGTGCTCGACAGACCAAGACCCAACGCGGCAACTAGCGGCACGGTTACAGTCGAAGTGGTCACCCCGCCCGAATCATAGGCGAGGGCGATAATCATTCGGGGAGCATAAAGCGTTTGTATGACCACGAAAACATAGCCGGTGATAATGTACCAGTACAACGGTGTACCAGTAACGATTCGAAAAACGCCAAGCGCAATGCCGATAGCAACACCGATAGCGACTGCGATACGCAAGCCCCAGACGCCGATACTACCGGCTGAAACCTGATTCGCCTTGATCGCCACGGCAAGTAAAGAGGGTTCGGCGATGGTAGTCGAGAAGCCTATCGCTAAGGCGAACAGGTAAACCCATTGGTAATCCCACCATTCGATGATGCCAGTGGAACTTCCGGCGGCGATAAAGGCAGGGTCGGTTAACTGCTGGGCCATGAGCTTACCGAGCGGAAATAATGCTGCTTCGAGTCCTTCGAGGAAAAACCCCAGTCCTAGTAGTACCAGAAGAAATCCGGTGATAATTTTTCGCAGGTTGGCGACCGGTTTGCGTAATACCAGGAACTGAAATCCGAAAATAATAATCGCGATCGGCAATACGTCCCAGATGGTGGTGGCGATCGTCAATAATAAATCGATGAATAACTGCATGAGCTAGATCAAACCACCATGCCGTAAGCCATGACAAAAATCATCGGGGTTAACGACGCAAATGCGATCAAGCCAAAGCCGTCGATCATCGGGTTACGACCTTTGATGGAGCTCGCCAGACCAACCCCCAGCGCAGTCACCAGCGGAACGGTAATGGTAGAAGTCGTTACTCCACCCGAGTCGTAGGCGATGCCGATAATTTCCTTCGGCGCGAAAATTGTCATCACCACAACACCCATATAGCCGCCGATAATTAAGTACTGGATCGGCCAGCCCTTGATAATGCGAAATACGCCGATGACAATGGCGAAGCCAACCGAAATCGCTACTGTAATGCGTAAGCCAAATGCATAGGATTCCCTGGACTGTTCGTTATTCTCGATCATATTACCGATTGCCGCGACGTTTGCGGCCTCGCCGGCAACTGCGATAAGTGCAGGTTCTGCGACCGTGGTGCCAAATCCGAGCGCGAAGGCGAACAGCAGCAACCAGGTCAAGCTGCCCTTGCTGGCAAAGGCATGGGCCATGGTTTCACCGATAGGAAACAAGCCCATATTGAGACCCTGTACGAATAGCGTTAGACCAATAACAACAAAAATTATGCCGACTAGTATTTCGCCAAAATTAGGAATAGGCTGTTGCAGAATCACCATCTGGAAAAACCCAATAACCAGGATGATGGGGAGTAAATCACGCAGGCTATCGAGCAAGGAAGTAATAACCGGCTTGAGGAATTTCATGAAATCCAGAGGTTGATGGTGTAGTCGTGGACTATATCAGGCGGTTTGCCGGGGTGAAATGATGTTGGTCAAAAAACAGGGTTTCCTTGAATCGATATAATCCGGGCACTCGGCATGATTGATGGGCCCGGTATTCGACTTCATGGAGTTGACTCGCGTTCTTTTGAAGGCCCTGTTACATGCCAGTTGCGACCAATGGATCAACATGTTTATCAGGGCGATTGACCGACAAATCATGTGTGGACTGAAGATTGAGCCAAAACTCCGGGGTTGTACGCAATGCCCCAGAAAGCAGCCATGCCGTTTCTGGCGTAACACCGCGTTTACCACGAACAATTTCATTAACTCGTTGTACAGGAATACCGACGTGCCCCGCCAAAGCTTTTTGCGTTAACTCTAGTGGTTCAAGAAACTCTTTGAGTAAAATGACCCCTGGATGTGTTGCCGTTCTATTGCTGGGAATCATATGACACCTCGAAATATTAGTGATAGTCCACAATCTGGACTTCGGAAGCGCTACCTTCGACCCAGCGGAAAATGATACGCCACTGGGAATTAATACGAATGCTGTAACAGCCCTTGAGTTCACCTTTTAGTGGTTCGAGCCTGTTTCCAGGAGGGGAACGCAAGTCGTCAAGAACTTGTGCGGCGTTCAGAACGTCGAGCTTGTAGAGCGCAAGTTTGTGTATTTGGCCAGGGAGTTTTCTGGCACGACGGCTGGGTATACCGTGAAATAGGTCAGATGTACCCTTGTCGCCAAATGATGTAATCACATACCGATAATAACGGATTCACGGTATCCATGCAATCGTCATCATCTGGTAGCTAGCATTTTTCGATTATTTGAAAATTAGGAAAATTCAGGACTAATTGCGGTTCCATCACCATAGTGACAAAATACCGAAACGGATATTTAATATTAATAACAGGATAGGAGATCACTATGAATAATAACGATTCTAGTCAACGTCTGGGACTTGCATTATCCGGCGGCGGATTCCGCGCTTCTTTTTATCACATCGGTGTATTGGCGAAGATGGCCGAACTGGGCGTACTCAGGCATGTTGAGTCGATTTCGACAGTATCGGGTGGCTCGATTGTTGGCGCCGCCTATTATCTGTTACTCAAGGAATTACTCGAGCGCAAGGCAGATGCCGACATAAATGATGCTGATTATGTCGAAGTGGTGGAGAAGCTTGAAATTCACTTTTTAAATGCTGTGCAGAAAAATCTGCGAATGCTGACATTTTCTAATCCGCTAAAGAATATCAAAATGTCATTGCCACATTATTCGCGATCAGACACGATTGGCGAAATCTACGAAAAGTATATTTATAAGCCTTTGATTAATGTAGGTAATCGTCGCATTCATATGAGTGATTTGCTGATCAATCCGAAGGGTTGCGAAGGCGTATTCCATCCGTGGGATGAGAGAAATGGTAATCCGGTACGCGAATGCAAAGTGCCAGTGCTGATTTTAAATGCGACCAGTTTAAACTCAGGTCATAACTGGTATTTTACCGCTAGTAGTATGGGTGAAGTGCCGCCGCGTAATTTAAATTTTCGTGATATCGATAAGAAAGACCGTTATCGACGTGTGCGTTACGATGAGATAACCACGCGTCCAAAGTTTTTCAAACTCGGTGCCGCAGTTGCGGCTTCCGCTGGTGTGCCAGGACTTTTCCCACCGATGGCGGTTTCGCAATTATACAAAGATCGGCGCGTACAGTTGGTCGATGGTGGGGTTTACGATAATCAGGGCGTTTCAGGGCTGCTGGATCCGGATAGTCCATGCACTGATTTCGTGATTAGCGACGCTTCCGGTCAGAGTGACGCGATGGATAACCCCGACACTGAACTATTTCCGGTATTGATAAATAGCAGTGGCATTATGGGCGGTCGTGTTCGTGAAGAAACAGTCAATAGCCTCGAAGAAACGCATGAATCAAGGGTTGCTTATTTTCACTTAAAACGAGGATTGTTTGCGAAAGATATCGAGTTTAATCAAGGTGGTATATCCGATAAAGCGGGACAGAAAATGTGTGATGGAATCGTCGACTGTGAAAATGATTTTGAAATAACCCAGGATGTTCAACGTGCTCTGGCGCATATTAGAACCGATCTGGATTCGTTTACCGATGTCGAGGCTGGTTGCCTGCAAGCCGACGGCTATCAGATGTCAGGGCCCAGATTGCTGAAGATGACTCAGTTTCTGTCACCTCAACCTGCCTCGGGGAAATGGCAATTTGATCGCTATAGATCAGATTTGAAAACAGGTAATAAACAGGTGTTGCTACAACTGGAATTGGCAAAGCATCAGTTTTTCAAGCCTTTTATCTATGTATTTAGTGGTGCTACCGGGTTTTTTAAATCCGTTGGATTGTTCGTTGTAAGCCTGCCGGTGATTGTAAGCCTGGTTGCAATATTGGCGGTTTTTGACTGGGCATTGAAAACTTATGCAGGTATTGACGTATTTAAAATTGCGACCAGCGATGAACTGTTTACCCAGTTTATCTGTGATTCAGCCCCGGTTATTTATAGCGCCGTTCTCGCTTTGTTAGCGGCCTTTATTTTGTCGAAGATAGCCGACAAGGTAATTCGTGGTAGCGGTGGCGTCGCGAGTAAAATCCAGAAATTTCTTAAATCGCCAATGTCAGTGATTAATAGCGTCGTGCTCAAAATGATGGTGCCTGCTATTTTTGCTATTCCGATTGTTATTTATGTCTATACCATCGATTGGTACTTTATCAATGTGATGGGTAAGTCGGACTAAAAAGTGAGCCTGATTTAACCAATGTTATTTTTTGAGAACTTTTGAATGATTGAAATTGCTGGCCTGGCATTTACTACTTTATTTGCGACCATTGGACCGTTTGGCGTTTCCGCCATGTTTGCAGCGCTAACGGCTTCGGCGACAACAGAGGAGCGGCGCTCTATGGCCGTCCGCGGTACCTTGATCGCGGCAGCTATTCTGCTTGGCTTCGCGTTGATAGGTGAGCACCTTTTAACCAGTTTCGGTATTTCCTTAGCGGCATTAAGAACTGCCGGTGGCATTCTGCTGTTGTTAATTGGTATCGAAAAAGTTTTTGCTCGGTCAACCAGTGGTACATCAACGACCGAGGCAGAAGAACAAGAGGCTGTCACAAAAGAGGATATATCGGTGTTCCCATTGGCAACGCCATTACTCGCGGGACCAGGTGCTATGGGTGCGACCATATTGTTAATGGCTGAGGCCGAGGGCGATTTCGCGCATCAACTAGCCGTAGTGGGGGCACTTGTCGCTATTTTACTAATCGCTTTGTTTGCTTTGTTGTCTGCGAGTAAATTGCAGAAATATCTCGGAGTTATTGGCATGCATGTCATCGGTCGAGTGATGGGTGTTTTGCTATCGGCCCTGGCTGTTCAGTTTATATTTGATGGTATCGCGCAAAGTGGATTATTAAGCAGGTGAGGCAAAGCCACATTTTCTTCGAGAAATCAGCCCTAAATAAAAGTAGAAACTATGAAGGACTGAATTCAGTCCATCATAGTTTCTACCAGGCTTTATCTACGCAAAGTGCGACTGATTTCCTTTCCCATGACATCATCAAGTAAGTTTGCGTCCATAAAGCTCTGGTGTTGATATCTGGCGCGAATATTCGGGTGTCGATTTATCAACCTTGCCTTTAGGCCGACAACGATTTTACTCAATAGCGACTCCTGGTCTTGGGTTTTGGAACGAGTGGTCGGAGTAGCGTAATTTGTGTGAGCGTATGTCTGGTTCATGTGATATCTCCTGATTGTTGGGTTGGTAAGATGAATTGTGGGCCAGGCAACCAGGGCGAGCTTGTAGGAATGTTAATGGATTTATAATGATTGGATGATGT
>JAUVCH010000126.1 GCA_030595795.1 Gammaproteobacteria bacterium | reverse complement strand
ATCGAATAGAGGAGGTATAAGATGGAGAAAACTACAGGCAAAAAAAACTCAGATACGGTATTGCCGAGTCCACGGTCGAAGAGATGGTGAAAAAACTTAACAGTCCTACAGAGCCTAATGATGACGAAGCAGAAGTCGACCAGTACCGGAAGGTTTTGATTCCTGTATTGTCAAATGATACAGATCCTGATCAGGATACATTACAGGTCATCGAGGCCAGAGCAGAAAATGGAAAGGTAAGCATAGTCGATGGCGAGCGACTGGAATATTCGCCGAATGAGGATTTTTACGGTATCGATAATCTTCATTACAGCATTCAGGATCCGGCGGGATTGAAATCCAGCGCGGATGTCAAAACGACAGTTAGCTATGTATTACGACTGTCTCCGTGGTACGCATGGGCTGACGTCGGGTCAGCAGACGGCAGCTCGAGTGTCTCGTCTGTGTCCAATGAGTTCAGCCAAATCGGTATCAATGCGACGCTCACCAACCTCGACAACAATAGAAATGCCGGGCAGTTTGGGTTGGGTTATAGCTTTAACGAAAGTCTGGCCCTTGAGTTAGGGCTGGTCGACCTGGGTGAAGTAAGGGTCGATTTCAGCAGTAACAACCCGGACCCTGATCTGTTGACACAGGTACACCCTCAGTCGGCAGAAGGACTGTCCCTGGCAGGTGTGTTTAGATTGCATTTCGACCCCGTAGCACTGTTATTCAGGTTGGGTCTATTTCAGTGGAAGGGTGACTTTGTTTCCTCAAGGACTGTCAAAATCGGTAGCGATAGTATCGATGGCAGTGATCTGTTTTTCGGTCTCGGCGCGGATATGATGCTCACTGAGCAGTTTAAAATCCGGGTGCTGTTACAACGGTTCGCAATCGGTAAAGAGGATGTTGATATAATTTCGGCTGGATTAATTTATCATTTTGAAGACTGACCGGAAAGCACAGTTCGGTTTAAGTGCGGGACGTGAATATCAAGTCGAAAACAGTGCTTTATACCTTAATATCCGTTTTTTCATCATCATTACGCAACCGACTGCGCAAGTGCCCTGCTGCTTCGAGTATCGGGTACGCAACCGAAGTCAGATGGGAGTTGATGCGTTTTAAGTCTCGCAGAACA
The DNA here is from genome assembly GCA_030595795.1 of Gammaproteobacteria bacterium. GTDB lineage: Bacteria > Pseudomonadota > Gammaproteobacteria. The sequence goes on along the minus strand of JAUVCH010000126.1, from coordinate 8,687 downwards.
TCTAGCTGCAATGCGCTCAGGCGGGAATCATAAGTAATGTCTTCGCGTAATTTATTCAGGTGGTTAACAACAGCCTGTTTTTCCAGTTTGATGAACTTATATTTTTTCGCCAGCAACTGACGCGCCATATTGATATCACCCGAAGTAAAAACATTTAACGATAGACTAAAACTGGTGAGTACTGGTTGGTAGAGGTTATTAAGATCCTCGCGATCATGTAACGACATCTTGGTGCGGTTAACCAGCTTTTTACGCAGGATGCTGTCGATCATGTCGACCGAAATAATATCGCCTATATGTTCCAGATTGGTGGCAAAAGTCATGATTTCGGTACAGCGTTTACTTTCTTTTTCACCGAGTGATTCGCGGCTGAGCCGGGTCAGGAAGAGCTTGACTTCATCGTAAAATTTATTAGCCACGTGATCCATCTTACGGGTTCTTTTGGCCAGCTCGATATCGTTTTTCTTTAACGCGATGAAGGTGTTCCTGAGCATGCGCTCAACAATTTCGCCCATGCGTAACACTTCGCGCTCGGCATTGACTAATGCAACCAGCGGGCTTTCCAGTACCGATTTATCCAGGCTCATGGGTTTGTACTCGTCGGCACCTTCCTCTTCTTCTTCGGGTAACAGGCGCTGCGTTAATTTCGCCATGCGGTTAATCAATGGTAAAAATAAAATGGCGAGAGCGATATTAAAACCCATGTGGAAATTGGCAATATGGCGAGCATTACCAATATCAAACTGACCTAGCCAACCAGCAATGTAATTTAAAAATGGTAAAGTTAGCAAAACACCACAGACCCGAAAAATTAAATTGCCGAGTGGCGGTTGGCGAGCGGTATTAACCGCGCCGAGAGTTGCGATAACAGGTGGAATCGCACCACCGATATTGGCACCGAGCACAAAAGCAAATGCCACCTGAATGTCGAGTGCCTGAGTACTCGCGAGGGTGATGATTAGTAAAACTGTGGCGAGACTGGAGTGCGCCATCCAGGCAACTACAGCAGCGAATATAATCGCCAGAATTAAGTCGTCACCTAGCGCACCGAAGATGCTTTGAATAATATCCGATTCCTGCATCGGCGTAGATGCAGCCAGAATTAGTTTTAATGCCAGTAGCATCATGCCGATACCGAGCAGCAATCGACCAATGTCACGTGTTCGACCACCGTCAGAATAGGTAAACATCGCCACGCCGAGGGCGACTAGCATCGGTGATATTGCCGAGAGGTCGAATGTGAGGAGCTGTGCCACAACGGTTGTGCCCACATCGGCGCCCAGTAATACCGCCAGCGCGGGTGCTGTAGTCAGAATTCCCTGGCTGGTAAACGAAGAGGTCAGCAACGCGGTAGCGCTACTGCTCTGTAATAACACGGTGATGCCGAGGCCTGCAAAAAAGGCTTTGAATCGATTTGACAGGCTAGCACCCAGCGCACTACGCACTTCGCTACCCCAACCGTCTGTGATGCCGATGCGCACCATGCGTAGGCCCCACAATAGTAGGGCGACCCCACCAATCAGATTAATTAGTATGGTGCTACCGTTTATTTTAAATGCTCCCGGTTAATAATGTAGTTATATTGAGGTTGGATAAGGCAAAAGCCACTGCGCTGTGAATGATAGCAAAATACCCCTGTTTCCACTAGCACCATTACGAGCGCGAAGTCATAGTATCTGCCTATAGACCTTATCGATTAGACAACTGCTCTCAAAACGAAGTTGTCCCTTTAAGATTCAATGGCATTTTATACTGGCGTAGTAAGTCGATGCCAGTGTCCAGTGTGATGCTGCCGAGCAACTGATAGTCGAGATTATCACCACTACTTAGTATTTTATACGCCGTCTTACCCATATTTACTAAATCTAGTTGCAGCGGAATCTGGATGGTAGCCTTGCCTTTTTTTGGAATAGATCCTTGTTTTGAACTCGTTCCTTCACCCCAGGTTTTCTGGTTTATGTCCAGGCGATAATTAAAATTACTAAGGCCGAGGTTAAAATTGTTGGGATTATCGACTTCGATTTCAGCGATGATTTTTGCGGCGGCCAGACTCAGTTCACTCACGTTGAAACTCTTGATCTGGATACGGGGCAGTTTGGGAATGGGAAGTGAGCCTTTTTTCGAAAACGGGATGGAATAGAGTCCGATTATGGGTAACTTTATGTTGATGCTGGTATCGAGTTGATAGCTAAACTGATCTTTCTTCCAGAGCTCTCCGGGTATTTTTTTAAGGTCATCAAACTTTAATGTCACCGGCAAAGCGACCTTGCTAGTGGAGGATTTCTTTATTTTTAAACCCTGGCCAGTGACCCCACTAACCATCGAATTACCGCCGATTTTGAAATCGTAATCGAGTCCAGCCAGTGGAATAGAAAACGAATTTTTGTTGGTTACCGCCAGATCTAAAACCAGATTCACCTGATTGAAGTCGATCTTCGTGATTCGTGTTCCCAGTAATTTAGCGGTAGGCTTCGCTGTATCCATATACCGGTCGATTTGTGCACAGCCAGCAATAAAAAACAGGCATAGGGTGGGCAGAAATGCTGTGCGTAAAGAGGTATTCATGCTTATTTCTCGTTAACGGGGTCGAAAGTATAAACCAGTCGGCTATTCGGGGCTATGTGACTGTTTCTCAATTAAACCTCGGGCGGATACATGGCGCGGCGCAACCGTCGTTTAGCCTCTCGAGTTACTTTATATTCCCGCCTGGCGATGTAAATACCGCTTATTACCACGAGTCCAGCCCCGATCAGCGAGGTTGTGTTGAGTATTTCACCATAAGCGAAATAGCCAATGATGATGGCCCAGACCAGTACAAAGTAATTAAACGGTTGTAAAATGACGGCCGGGGCAAACTGCAATGCTTTAATCAACAACAAATGGCCGATGATACTGGTAGCACTAATGATTAATAGCCAGATTGCCTGGCCGGCGTTTACTGTCTGCCAGTAAAACGGAGCAACCATAGCCGATATAAAGAGTCCGACCACGCCAAAGTAAATGAGCGATGTTTCGAAATGATCTTCTCTAGAAACCTTTCGGGTTAACAGGTTGTAAACCGCAAACATCAGTACGCAAATGAGAACTATTAGAATGGTGACATTAAAATCGCCACTGCCAGGTTGAATGATAATCAGGGTGCCGATAAAACCGATGGCTACCGCTAGCCAGCGTCTCCAGCCAACCTGTTCGCCAAGCATAGGTACCGATAAGGCCGTTATAACCAATGGGAAGGAGGCGAAGATGGCGTGCATTTCGGCCAGCCCCATAAACTTTAAACTCCAGGCGAATAGCGATATTTCAACGACGATTAATACGCCGCGTAGAATTTGTTGCCCCCGCATCTTCGACTCGAATGCTCTGCGGATACCAATGGTGTACGACGCATATACCAGCGCAAACAATGCGAAAAAAAAGAAGCGTACCAGTATTATCTGGGCGACGGGTAAGCTGCCGGTTAAATGTTTAGTGATAGCATCCTGTCCGGCAAAAAAAAGCGTGGCAACAACCAGCGCAACAATACCTTTAACGGTGTTGTCGGCATCTTCCGGGGTTGCCTGTTGGAGGTCTTCAGACTTCATTCTATGAGAGAAACCTCAGCGAATAATCGATTGCGCGTAAATGTTTGGTGAGTGCACCAATAGAAATGAAATTGACCCCTGTGCCAGCAATTTCGACCAGGCTTTGCTCGGTAATATTGCCTGACGCTTCCAGTTGTATGCGATTGTTATTCAGTGCCACAGCCTGTCGGATTTCTTCTATCGTGAAGTTGTCGAGCATGGCGCGATCGACTCCTGCATCGATTGTCGACTGTAATTGGTCGACCGATTCGACCTCAACTTCGAGCAATAAATCGGGTTTTGACTGTCGCGCTCGTTTTGCTGCTTCGGCGATACTGCCGCAGGCGGCCAGGTGATTCTCCTTGATTAAATAGGCGTCAAACAAACCGATGCGATGATTCAGTCCGCCACCACAGCTAACGGCGTATTTTTGTGCCCGACGTAACAGTGGAATGGTTTTTCGGGTGTCGAGGATGCGGCACTTTGTGTGCTTAATCAAGTCGGCATAATGCCGTGTGATTGTCGCGGTGCCGGATAAGGTTTGCAGGAAATTTATCGCGCTGCGTTCGGCGCTGAGTAATGCACGCGCCAGGCCAGAAATTTCGCAGATTACAGTGTCGGCTGTTAACCAGTCGCCATCGCTGGCGAGCCAGTTAATTTGAATAGCAGGATCGAGTTGGTGAAAGACCTCGTTAAACCATTCGGTGCCGCATAAGACTGCATCCTCGCGAATCAGTAGTCGAGTATCCAAAACGGAATCTGCATTAATGAGCGCAGCGCTAACGTCGCCACTGCCAATATCTTCGGCAAGCGCCTGACTGACGTCGTTTTTAATGTTTTGTTGCCTGTCCATTGGTATTCCGGAAATTTGCCGCGCGATTGTAGCAGGATTTTTATCTGAAATTCAGGCTTCGTGTTCTTCGCGACGCAAATCGTGGATCGCGTCGAGATAGGCGTTTAGGATTGTTGGTCGTGATACTGTGCCCAGTGAATCACCGGACTTTGAATCTACCACCGGAATAGTTTCGTCCTGAGAGTCACGCATCGTTTCCATGGCTGTCCAGAGGCTGGTATTTTCATCAAACTCGATGCCGGGCTTCGAGGCTGAATCTGTAATTGGATCATCTTGAACACTATATTCGGCGATTTTATGATGTTGTAAGTAAGCACGTTCACGACCCTGCGATAAATCGATGCCTCTATTAGCCAGTTGAGTGTCGAAAAGTGACCGGCCATACCAGTGAAAAGCGACCAGGTTAGCAAATACAATGGTCACCATTGCCGCGATGGTGACTTCGTAGTTACGGGTTATTTCAAAAATAATGAGGAGAGCCGTTAGCGGTGCACCGATAACGGGGCTGGCCAGCGCTACCATGCCAGAGATAGCATAAACCGAGAGCCCGGAATACTCTCCGAGCAACAGTTCGGGGATCGAAATCGCAAACAATGCACCGAACAGCACCCCGATTAACAGTGCCGGGAATATAACGCCACCGGCAAATCCGAAACCGATGCATAGTGCTGTGACAATTACTTTGGCAATCAGGATGGTGGCTAAATCGAAAGCGCTATAGCTGCCCGGAACTGTGGCAAGGCGTAATACCGACTGACCTGCGCCGAGTACTTCCGGTATTTGTAGCGCGACGATGGCGACCAGAAAACCCGCGAGCATGGGCTTGAAGGCGGCATGAATTTTTAACTGCCGGGAAACTGCACCTGCCTTCGCCAGTAATTTCATAAAGGCCACTGCGAGTAATCCACAGGCTATCCCTTCCAGTGCAAACAGGAAAAATTCGGCGGCATGGAAGGCTTGTTCGAAGTCGATCAGGAACAGGGGAGGATGCTGGAAGACAACATTGGCGACAACGTATCCGCAGGCTGTAGCTACGGTAACAGAGGTAAAAATGCGTAACGAATAATGACGCAGAATGACTTCGTGGGTAAATATCAAACCCGCAATCGGCGCGTTGAAGGCTGTTGAAATCGCGGCCGCAACGCCGCAGGCAATGGCGATACTGCGAATGTCACGAATGCCTAGCGGGAACCGGTTGCTTAGTTGGCCAATGAGTGCCCCGAGATATACAACAGGGCCATATTGGCCCACAGAAGCGCCACAACCGAGTGATAAAATGGCCGCAATAGTCGATAGAAATCCACGAACAGGGTGGGGTAGCTTTTCGCGTAATTGAACGGCATAAATGGTGTCGGCAGGGCCGAGCGGCTTATCTGATTTAACGCCGAAATGTAGAATAACACCGACCAGTAAGCCGCCGAGCGTTAATGCGGCGATAGTGGTCAATGCCAACATGCCTGGCTCTAGCTGACTCCTGCTTTCCGCAGTAATATAAAGTTGAACGTTCAGCCAGTGCACCAGTTCCACAAAACCGATAGTGCCGAAAGAGCTAATCGTGCCGACGACGAGACCAATAGCCGATAACGCCAGCATTTGATAAATGGTTAGATGCGCGCGGGTTTTGGCGGCTATCTGGCTCATCGATTAAGTGTCGAGCCAGGCATCGGTTTCATTAATCTCGATCAGGGTGGGGCGGTCATTCTGGAATGCCTGTTTCACCGCTGCATCTAATGTCTCGGCGCTGTCGATAGTAACCGCCGAGCAGTGACAGGATTTCGCCAGGGCGATGAAGTCGGGATTGATTCCGAGTACGCCCACGGGTTCGATTTCACGCGCGATCATGTCATCCTGAATCTGCTGTAGTGCATTGTTATTCCATAAAATAATGGGAATGGGTAATTTCAATTCGGCCGCTGTAACTAATTCCTGCACGGTAAACATGAAACCGCCATCTCCGGCAAAACAGATCACAGGGGTATCCGGCAATGCCAGTTTCGCGCCAATTGCATCGGGCAGGCCGCAGCCTAGCGTGCAAAATCCGGCAGGGTAGTTCCATAACCTCGGCGCCGAGACATTGAATGCGAAGGCACCGGTATAAGCCAACTGGCATATGTCGGTCATGACGATGGTATTTTCATCGAGCGTCTCGCGAAGTACATCGAGCGCAATGCAATGACGGCTCTCGCGATTGTTCAGGTTGTTTTTAATGCGAGTTCTAATTTCGGCAACTTCATTCTGGCTCTGCTGACGCGGGCTGGTACCGGTTAAGCCCTGACTAATCGCTTCGGCAGCCAGGCTGGCATCAGCAATCAGTGCCAGGTCAGCGGGGTAGAGGTCGGTCATTTTACGAGGATCGATATCGACACGAATTACTTTGCCATTGATTTCCAGAGTTTCCACGAAGCTATCGACTTCGGATAATTCGGTGCCAATAGCGAGCACTACATCTGCCTGCTTTAAATAAACCTGAACCTCGCCACGTACTGTACCGGCACTCAATGAGAGTGGATGATTATCGTCAATGATACCTTTGCCTGCGGTACTGGCGATCACTGGTGCACCGAGTTTTTCGGCTATTTGGGTAATAGGGTCGCTCGCTCGCCAGGCACCACCACCGACACAAATCATCGGCTGTTTAGCCTGACTCAGCATCTGGCAGGCGGTGGCGATATTATGCGCCGACGCTGTAGGTCGATCGGGTAGGTTAACAGCTCGCCATTCGTCTTCCACCGGTAGCGCCAGAATATCAATCGGGATCGCGATATGTACCGGGCGAGGGCGTTCAGAGGCAAAAATTGAAAACGCCTTAGCGAGTAATTCTGGCACGTCGGCAGGCGACATCGCAGTCGCCGACAGAGCAGTTAAGGGTTTTGTAGTATCGGTTAAACAGGGCACTTCATGCAGAACGCCCCAACCCTTACCTAAAGTATTACTGGCGGCATCGGCAGAGAGTAGTAAAACCGGAATGCTGTCGGCATAGGCCTGGCCGATTGCCGTCAGTGCGTTGGTAACCCCGGGCCCGGAAATCACCAGTGCGACGCCGGGCCTGCCTGAGGCTCGCGCATATCCGTCGGCCATAAACCCTGCGCCCTGCTCGTTACGAGCCTGCACGTGTTGAATATTGCTGATGTTCAGTCCGCGGCAAAAGTCGAGCGTATGCACGCCCGGTATACCGAATAGTGTATCGACGCCGTATTGTTCCAGTAACTTGATGACCGCCTGACCGACGGTTAAAGGATTATTTAGCCCCATTTTTGATCACCTTTTGCTTCGTTATGTATCACCCTGATGTGCAGACATACAACGGGTTCAATTTAGGTGGGAGTGTATCGGGCAGGTTGTAAGAGGTAAATTGATATTTGTTAAAGAGGTTAGGGTTTATTCGGGTAACTCTATTGTTACTTTGATGCTCGAATACCATTTGGCGACATTCTCGATGTCTTCATCGGTCAACATGCCTGCGATAATACTCATTTGCGCGTGTTGTCGCTTGCCGGCACGGTAATTTTTGAGCTGGATAATTAAATAGTCTTCCACTTGACCACTTAAATTAGGTGCCATTTGCAAAGTCGCAATACCATTGACACCGTGACAGGTTTGGCATACAGCCTGTGCCTTGGCCTTACCTGCGGTAAGTTCTGCTGCTGTGGATTGCCCGGCGGCCGTTAGGCCAAGCAATAGAAGAGGTAAAATAAATTTTCGGCAGGAAAAATAATGCATGAGATTGGATCGGGTATTTAGATAAAAAAAGAACCGGGTTAACCAGCACCCCGGTTCTTTATGACGTGATTACAGAATTAGCAATTAGTTGCCAGTATAAGAGATGCGATAAATCGCACCAGCCTTGTCGTCCGACACTAATAACGAACCATCGACGTATTGCTGTACGTCAACTGGGCGTCCGAGATAGACACCGTCCTGGTTCATCCAGCCTTCTGCGAAGGGCTCGGTTTTGGCAGCGTTGCCTTTATCGTCGAGGAAAGTCACCATAACCCGGGCCCCGCGGGGCTTGACCGCGTTCCAGGAGCCGTGTTGAGCACTGAAAATCGCGCCTTTATATTTCGACGGGAAGGAACGTCCAGTATAAAACATCATTCCCAGATCGGCTGCGTGTGCGGCCATTTCAACCTGTGGTTTGACATATCGCTTCGCCTCGTCGGCCGGGATTTTTTTGTCTTTATATTCGTTAGTTCTGACTTCGCCGCCACCATAGTAGGGATGACCAAACCACATGCCGTCCTTGGGTATTCTATTCAGCTCGCCTGGTGGGGTCT
>JAUVCH010000040.1 GCA_030595795.1 Gammaproteobacteria bacterium | reverse complement strand
CAGGGCGTCATAACAGGCATTGCCTCTAAATTTTTGAAACCTGGCAGGGCACTAGTAGAACCTGCCGTTACTCAGACACTGCCGGCAACAGTAGTGGCCAGCAGTGGTTTTGATGTCCTCAGCCATGCCCTCGAATCCTATACTGCATCGCCTTTTACCAATCGCATTAAACCTGCAAACCCTTCAGCCAGGCCGTTAAGTCAGGGTGCTAATCCGTGGAGTGATATTGGCTGTCGCGAAGCATTACGTTTAACAGGTCAGTATCTGGTTAGAGCGGTTAATGACGAGAATGACCAGGAAGCCCGTGAAAATATGATGTTTGCAGCTACGTTAGCGGGCATCGCTTTTGGTAATAGCGGAGTTCATATCCCTCACGCGATGTCTTACTCGGTTGCTGGCATGGTAAAAGACTTTAATCCAGCGGGTTACCCTTCGGATCATGCTATGTGTCCGCACGGCATGTCGGTCATTGTGAATGCACCGGCAGTATTTAGATATACCTCAGAGCATTGTCCACAACGGCATTTTCAGGCGGCAGAAATGCTCGGTGCAGATACAAGCGGGGCGCATGAAGACGATGCCGGTGAACTACTCGCAACAAAGCTAAGTGACATGATGCAGCAAACTAACATGCCTAATGGCATTGCAGGTGTCGGCTATGCTCAATCTAATATTGACGATCTGGTGAGCGGTGCATTTGCCCAACAACGACTGCTATCCAACGCGCCTTGCGATGTAAACCAAAGTGACTTGAAATCACTTTATCAGCAAGCTATGAGTTATTGGTAGGTTTTCTGTAGTGAGTTCCCAGGAGAGGGTAGGAAGGAAATAGATAATAAGCAGATTTTTTCCTGTGAACGTCAGAGAGCTATGCTCGAAGGCAGGATTAGTCCTTTCTATACTTACAGAGATAGGGAATTAAGTATTGGGAATAAGAAGTTTAAGAAATGATGATTATTGGTGCCCAGGAGAGGACTTGAACCTCCACGACCTTTCGATCACTAGCACCTGAAGCTAGCGCGTCTACCAATTCCGCCACCTGGGCATGGCGCGGAAATATACACCACTTCAATATATTGTCAATCTAGAAGTAGAGGCTTTCACTGGCTTTCTATATACTCGCGCTCTCAACATGGAAACCCTATGCCAAAAAAACCTTCCCGCCTGACTCGCGATCCATTCTTGTCGCGCGAAACGGCCAAATATGATCGGCCGATTGCTAGTCGCGAACACCTGCTAGACCTAATTAATACCCACAAGGTACCAGTCTCACAGAACCATATTGCCGAGTCTCTGAAATACGACGATGATGAGAAGATCGAAGCTCTGCGTCGGCGCCTGAATGCGATGGTTCGCGATGGACAGATTTTTCGTAATCGTCGTGGTGGTTACCTTAGTTTCGATCACATGGATCTGGAGAAAGGCACTGTCCAGGCTCACGCCGATGGTTTTGGTTTTTTGACACCCGAATCGGGTGGCAAGGATATCTTTCTGCCCGAACGTCAGATGCGCAAGCTGATGAATGGCGACAAAGCCGCGGTGAAAATTGCCAGTTTCGACAAACGTCGAGAACGTTCTGAAGGCGCGTTGATATCGGTACTGGAGCGTGCGCATCAGTCGGTGATTGGTCGTTTTTATAGCGAAAGCGGGATTGAATTCTTGATCCCTGACGATAAGCGCCTGACTAAGGATATCCTTATCAATCGCGATGTCGGGCACTCAGCTAAACCTGGCGATATTGTCATGGTTCGTATCAGTGACTACCCAACTCAGCATAACCAGGCGATCGGCATTGTCGAAACCGTGCTCGGCCAGGACAACGCGCCGGGTATGGAAGTGACGATTGCCCTTAATAAGTATGCTATTCCACATAGCTGGAATGACGCTGTTCAGAGCGAAATCAAAGCTTTCACCGGCGAAGTGGCGCAGGACGACAAGAAGAATCGGCTCGATTTGCGCAATAAACCCTTTGTCACCATCGATGGTGCCGACGCTCGTGACTTTGACGATGCGGTTTACTGTGAGTCATTGGAAAACGGTTTTCGACTTTACGTGGCAATCGCCGATGTCGCGCATTATGTTAAAACTGGCACGGCGCTTGATGATGAAGCAGTGAATCGCGGCACTTCGGTGTATTTCCCGGGTGAAGTGGTACCGATGTTGCCGGAGGTATTGTCTAACGGCCTGTGTTCGCTCAACCCCAAAGTAGATCGGCTTTGCCTGGTTAGTTGTATGGAAATAAACCAGCAGGGCGTGATTAAGAGTTATGAGTTTTTCAACGCTGTTATACATTCTCACGCGCGTTTGATTTACGACGACGTTGCCGCCGCCATTTTTGACAATGATGCAAAAGCTTCAGAGTCGGTCAAACCGATCAGGAAAGACCTGGAAACACTTAAGCTGGTTTATCAGGCTCTGGCGAAAGCGCGGAAGAAACGTCATGCGATTGAATTTGATACCAAAGAGGTCGTTTTTAAATACGACGATCAGCGCAAGATCGAATCGATCGAGCCCATCGAGCGTAACCAGGCGCATCTGCTAATCGAAGAGTGCATGATTGCCGCCAATATAAGTGCGGCCAAATTATTAAAGAAGCAGAAAATCCCGGCGCTATTCCGTATCCACGAAGGACCTAATGCCGACAAGCTGCCCAACCTGGCGGAATTCCTCATGAGCTTTGGCATTAAGCTGAAGTCGCTGGAGCCAACACCGAGTGACTATGCCGATATTATCGAGCAGGCACATGGCAGACCCGAATTCGATATGATTCAAACGGTTATTCTGCGATCTATGTTGCAGGCGAGTTATAGCCCCGACACGAAAATGGGGCACTTCGGCCTGGCATTGGACGACTATGCCCACTTCACCTCGCCGATTCGACGCTATCCTGACTTGCTGGTACATAGAGCGATTAAACACTGGATTAAACAGGGCAATAACCAGGGTTACGAATACGACCTGGCGCGTATGACTAGCCTGGGTGAGAATTGTTCACTTAACGAACGTCGTGCAGACGAAGCCACCCGCGATGCGGCCGACTGGCTTAAATGCGAGTTTTTGCAAAAGCATATCGGTAAGCAATATAGCGGTACCGTCAGCGGTGTCACCAGTTTTGGTCTGTTTGTCCAACTCGATGATTTGCTCATCGATGGATTAGTCCATATCACTTCTTTAAAGCGCGACTATTATCACTTTGACGCTGCGCACCATCGACTGGTGGGCGAACAAACCAATCGCCGCTATCAGTTGGGTGACCGGCTGATGATCGAAGTTGCAAGAGTCGACATGGAAGAACGTAAGATCGACTTTGCATTAGTTTCTTCGGAGGGTTCACACGACGACGAAAAACCGGGTAAATCGAAGGCTAAGGGAAAAAAACGGACTTCCGGTAAAAAACGATTGAAAAAAGATGTCAATCAGAAAAGTAGCAAAAAGAAAGTCGTCAAGAAAGCTGGGAAGAAAAAGGCGCGATGAGTGAGTCTCATGTGTATGGCATCCACGCGGTGGAAAAATTCTTACTGCGTACCCCAGAACATGCCATCGAATTGCAGGCGACCGAAAACCGAAGTCCTCGCCTGTTAACGCTAATAGGCCAAACCCGCAAGGCCAAAATACCGGTTAGATTTACCGAACGCGACGAATTAAGCAAACTGGCGGGTAGTGACAAACATCAGGGCTGCGTGTTGCAGATCAGGGTTGTTGCCGGTCAGCAGAAAAGCCTCGAACAATGCCTCGCAGAACTCAATCAAGATTCTCTTTTTCTGGTGCTGGACGGCGTTCAGGATCCGCATAATCTCGGTGCCTGTTTACGCAGTGCTGATGCCACTGGTGTCGACGCCGTCATCATCCCGAAGGATCGCTCAGCCAGCCTGAACGCCACCGTTCGTAAAGTAGCAGCGGGTGGTGCGGAATCGGTATCTTTGATCGAAGTCACCAACCTGGCCCGTAGCTTAAGAATGCTGAAAGATGCTGGTGTCTGGATTTATGGTACCAGCGGAGATGCCGAGTCGAGTATTTACAACTATGATTATAAAGGGCCAACCGCGTTAGTCATGGGATCCGAAGGAGAGGGGTTACGTCGACTCACCACGGAGGCCTGCGATCATTTGATTAAACTGCCTATGAAAGGTGTCGTTGAGAGCCTGAATGTATCGGTGGCGACCGGGGTTTGTCTGTATGAGATATTGCGGTCGAGGATTGCTTAATTGCCTGAATGACTGCCGTTTGAATTATTTGAGTCGGGTAGTATCGATAGAGTTTTAGACCTGATTTTGAGCGCAGCGTCGATACCACCGATACGATCGAGAAATTGAGTTAACGGTGTCAGTTGTTCCTTAGATGTTTCCTGCGATGATTTATCCACGAGAATTTCCGCTGGGCTAGCTATTAATTTTTTAAACAAGGCTTCGTCCAGGATCCATTGACTGTTGACAAAATGAATAGTCGAAATAGCGACCAGGTCCTGTTCATTCAGTTTGTCTTTACTTCTTATCGCCTGGAATCGAAGATGATTTAGAAAGCGTTTTACCATGCGTGGTGTGCTGCTTTTTCGCTTTATCCAGGGAGACCAGTCTCTCAGTGCCTGTTTAAAGTCATTTGAATCCTTACTGAACTTGTCCTTACGTTTACCATATAGCCAGAATGCCAGGGCGATGAATAGCGACAGGTTGACAAAAAATTGTACCAGAGACAGGCGGGGCTGATCGGGTATCGCCATCGGGCGGAAAGTGGCGGGCGAGTTCGTGTTACTGGAAGTTTCTGGACTCACTTCTGGTTTTACGGTGGACTCTACTGGTGTATCGGGCGTTGCTTTTTCCTTTAGTTGGAGCAGCAGTTTGGCCTTAAATTCACCTTTTCCAAGGGTCGCAATCTCGATGCCCTTGGCCAGATCTTCGGGTTTGGCCTGCAATACCAGTGAAAAGCGGGAGTTGTTGGCTTCGTCGGTAGTGGAATCCTGGTGGCTGGTATCCCGGATGTCAAAACCAGTTTGCTGTGGTAGCAGTGACAATATTTGTTGCTGCTCCTGCGGCGTGAGTTCGATCGGTTCAGGAGGCAAGGCTGGCTGCCCGGGCGATTTGACGCCATAGCCGTATTTCAGGCCGACCCCGATCGCCAGCAGCATGATGACCACCGGTATTGCAGGTGCCAGATAGCGACTGATTACAGACTTAAACCAGTCATTGTTTGATGTTTTGCTAGCATTCGCTCCGCTTTCCGGTACCAATAATTTCTCGAGCCCCTGTTCTTCTTCCGTGATATTAGGGATTGCGATCGGGATATTAATCATCTTTTCCAGATAATTATGAGCAAAGTCGAATTTGAACCCTTCTTCGCGTTGCTTTGCCAGATCGAGATTACCGTTTAATTCGTAGCTCTCTTTTTCGGCGATGTTTTTAGCGAGATCCTGGTAGGCGTTAGCTACGCAGGCTTCGATATATTTCGGCGCCATACCCAGAATCAGGAAACAGTCGCCCGAACTCGACAGGAAGTTAATGTTTTCGAGAATATCGACCAGGTTGACTTGCGAACAGCGATCGAGATCGTCGATGAATATGACCATTTTATTGTTACCGAGCGCCCTGGTGACGTCCCTGAATTCCCGCGTAAATAGTGCCCTCGCACCGGGGTCAAAAGTTTTGCCCTTGTTCGGCTGTCCGCCACTGATCAGTCGTTTGGGGTTGAGCGCAAAGCCTCGAATCGTGCTTAGTAGGGCCAGCGTGGGCGCACCGATTCCAAAGACCTTGGCCAATGTGTCAAACCAGTCGTGTTGTCCACCGGAGGAGTTGATTAACTCTTTCACGGCTTGCCATATTTGCGACCAGGCGGTATGTCCGGGATCGGCTAGTATCACCATCAGTTTGTCAATTCCTGTGAGAATGTCACCACCATTGGCAGCCAACGTAAATGCAAACAGTAAAAACAGCAGCGTAAACCAGAACCAGTGTCGATAGGCGCGAAAGCCAAGTAAGCGGAGGCGGAACAGAAATCCATCGATACTGAATACCGGTGGAATCGCCTGTTGCCTTATATGCGCGAACAGCGTCGCGAGTAACTGCTCTCCCTTCTGGTGATGCCAGGCATTAAACCATACTGTAGAAAAACCTTTTTTGTCGAGGCGGTCTTTCACCAGGTTCATCAACGAACTTTTGCCACTACCCCAGGGGCCGGTAATCGCCAATGTAAAGGGTGCGGTTGTTTTCGGGTTGCTGAGAAAGGTGAAAATGTCCACTGCAAGTTTCGACAGGTTTAATGCATCTGGTTCTCCCGGCTTCAAAGGTCGGTCAGACACGGCAAGGCCGCTGATGCTGTCTTTTTCTGCCGGTATTATTCGGGGCCATAACAGGACAATGGCGCCAGCCATCGAAAGCAGGGCAAGCAGATACCACCAATAAGCAATATGGATCGTGTACTCGTCGATGGCCCGCCAGGAAACCCCGGCATTATCGGAACGTAGGATGGTGCCATGGTCTCCCACTGCGATGATTCGTCTGTCATCGATGGCAGTGATGCCGTTGAGGCTATATGAAGTCGGAGAGTTGACAGCCTTCCATGAAACCCCGGTATTCTCGGAACGCAGGATGGTGCCCCCATCTCCGACGGCTACGATCCGTCTGTCATCAATGTTGGTAATGGCATTGAGGTGATATGAGGTTGGAGAGTCGACAGCATTCCATTCACCCCCGGCATTATCGGAGCGCAGGATGTTGCCACCCTTTCCGACGGCGATAACCTGTTTGTCATCAATGATAGTAATGGTGTAGAGCGATGTTGAATCAAGAGAGCCGTCTGGGTTCCATTCACCCCCGGGATTGTCGGAACTCAACAGGATCTTGCTTCCAGAGTAGAAAAGCTGACTTTTCGGGAGGGGGGTGATCGATAACGGTTCAGGAGGGTCGACAGCAGCCGATGAACCCCCGGCATTGTCGGAACGCAGGATGGTGTCCCCGTCTCCGGTGGCGGTATCGATGAGCGATGATGTATCAAACCGATATTCAGATTCAGCATACCATGAACCTCCTGCATTGTCGGAACGCAGGATGGTGCCATCGTCGACTCCGATGTTGATGTTATAACCCTGACCGAAGGTGGTAATGGAGTTGAACGATGATGACTCAAGAGAATCGTCAACATACCATGTACCCTCGGCATTATCGGAATGCAGGATAGTGCCATTTCTGCCGACGGCGACGAGTCGCTGATTATCGACGGTGGTGATGGCGTTGAGCGAATTAGTGGCACTGGACTCGACCCCAGTCCATGCGCCTCCGGCATTGTCGAAACGCAGGATAGTGCCATTGTCTCCGACGGCGACGAGGCGTTGATTATCTACAGCGGTGATGGCGTTGAGCGAATTGGCGGTATTGGACTCGACCGCAGTCCATACGCCACCGGCATTGTTGGAACGCAGGATAGTGCCATTGCGTCCGACGGCGACGAGGCGTTGATTATCTACGGCGGTGATGGCGTTGAGCGAATTGGCGGTATTGGACTCGACCACAGCCCATGTCAGCCCGGCATTGTCGGAGCGCAGGATGGTGCCATTGAGTCCTACGGCGACGAGCTGCTTCGCATCGATGGCGGTGATGGCGCGGAGCGAATTCGAGGAACTGGACTCAACCGCTGTCCATGTCAGCCCGGCATTGCCGGATCGCAGGATCGTGCCATTGTCTCCGACGACGATGCCGATTTGAGCGGAAACGAATATTATCGACTCGAAATTGGGTACTGTCTCAACTACAGGCGCTGTGGCAACCGGGGAGACGGGCGGAACCACATTTTCTTTATCTGTGACGCCGATTTTTGGGTCGTCCGGAGTTGGATTCTTGCTTTCGATTTGTTGCTGTCGAATATCAGGTTGCTCGTTTGATTTCTCCGGCAATACGACTGCCTCCTGCTTTTCTACCGCTGCATGGGCTATCGGTATCAATACATCGACGATATTGCCAAGGTCGATGCTGGACAGCAGATTTTTGAAAGAGCTGCGGTATCGATCGCAGTGACCATCAGAAACCGATTTTACCCAGGGCCCTCGTGGTTCCCAACAAAGACCGCCATCTTCGCTAGTCAGGATCAGCCCGCCATCGCCGACTGCCCATAACACACCATTTATTTCTGTAACATCGTTAATATCAGCGCTGGTTGACTGATTTCTGAGAAAGGCGTTGGTTTCCTGCGGAAAAAATAGCTTTTCGCCAAAGCTTTGCGCATGAAAAGGATCTGGGTGCGGCTGCTGGACTAACGCCAGCCCAGTCATCAGGGTAAAAGTAACGGCAATTATAGTTAGGAGTGCTTTACGACTGCGAATGACTGACAGAGCAGGTGAGCCGTCTTCCTGTTCAATGGTCGCTTTTTGTGTCGGAGCGTCTGACATTAGTAATTGTTATTGATCCCTTTGATTTGACTCTAATTGATTCGGCTCGAAGCGGCAAATGAATTATGTAAGATTGATCACTTAAACCCGGTTGTATTAAGCCCAATGCTCCGGTAGAATCCGCGCTCGGTTAACTTCTCGCTCTACTGCGAATTCACGCAGAGGGCTGAATCCATGAGGATGTTATGAGACATTACGAAATCGTGTTTCTGGTCCACCCTGACCAGAGTGAACAAGTGCCCGCTATGGTGGAGCGCTACCGCAATATGATTACCGGTTCTGGTGGTGTAGTACACCGTGAAGAGGACTGGGGTCGCCGTCAGTTAGAATTCCCAATCAAGAAAATTCATAAGGCACATTACCTGCTGATGAATATCGAATGTAGCCAGGAAACGCTCGACGAGCTGGAAAGCGCATTTCGTTTCAACGATGCTGTGCTGCGCCATCTGACGCTGTCCTGCAAGCAGGCCGAGACTGAAAAGTCTCCAATGTTACTCGAAGTTGAGCGCGAGGAATCGGCTAAAACTACCGATCGTAAACCAGCTCCGAGAACTGAAGAAGACAACGCTGCCGAACCAGCGGTGGAAGCTGTCGCTGAAACTAAAGTTGTTGTTGAAACTAAAGTTGTTGTTGAAGCTGAAGTTGTTGCGGAAACCGAAGCTACCGAAGAAACTACTGCAGCAGGGAGTGAATAATTATGTCACGTTATTTTCGTCGCAAACGCTTTTGCAAATTTACTGCCGAAGGCATCGAACAGATCGATTACAAAGATCTCGAAACCCTGAAAGAATACGTTACTGAGACTGGCAAGATCGTCCCAAGTCGTGTCACCGGTACCAAGGCCAAGTATCAACGCCAGTTGGCAACTGCGATTAAACGCGCACGCTTTCTGTCGTTATTGCCTTATACCGATCAGCACAAGCTGAGATAAACCTCGAGAGGTGTCGCGGGTGCTGGCACTTGCTAGATATACGCTTAAGGGACCATATCACGCCTCAGCCGTAGTAGGGATTCTGGCTATAGTAGCGGTATTTTTCCCGCTATTTTCAGGAAGCCCGCTGCTCGGCTCTCTGGCCGCGATGCTGCTGACTTATATGTCGGCATCCCTTGTAGGACTGATAATTCTGACCCAGGGTATTCAGTCGGGAATTAAGGCGATTGTTTTTGCGGTTCTGGGTATTACGCTGGTAACCACTGTTGTGCTGGAGACACCAGGGCTGGGAATATCGATTGCTCTGGCACAATGGTTACCGATAATCGTACTGGCGCAAACCTATAGAACGACCAGTTCTATAGCGGTGACCCTGGTCGCTGGAGTGGTATTAGGTATAGTGGCAGTCATCGCTCAGTTTGCATTTTTACCTGAGCTAGAGAAAGACTGGGTAAAAGTAATTATGCAGTCGGTGGCCGAGCTACCACAGGGGCAAAGTTACGATGTAGCCGAGCTGACCGGGAATATTCAGCTGATGGTACATTGGTTGATTCTGGCGCTAGGGGCATCGATGTATTTGCTTTATGCTTCAATCGTGCTGGTCGCACGTTGGTTGCAGGCTCGAGTGGCAAGTTCAGATGGCTATCGTCGGGAATTTCTGGCGCTTTCACTTGGAAAGCCAGCCAGCATCGTAGCCATGCTGTTGCTGGCTCTAAGTAGTTGGCTGGATTACGATTTGTTGACCAGTTTGGCCATACTGGTATTGGCTGCCTTTTTGTTTCAGGGTATCGCTGTTGTCCATGCGAAGATAGCCAATAGCAAAATTCGACCGATGGTAACTGGATTGTTTTACGCGTTATTACTGATATTTCCACAAATTATGGCAGTAACTGTATTGGTCGGAATCATCGACAACTGGATAATTTTCCGCAAACGCGGAAAAATTGAAAATACGCCGGACTGATTCAGTCCTGGCATTGAAGACGTTAACGAAAACTGAAAAGAGGAAATCCGATGGAAGTTATTCTTTTGGAAAATATAGAAAACCTGGGCTCTCTGGGCGAAAAAGTATCGGTTAAATCCGGTTTTGCACGTAATTACCTGGTACCTCACGGTAAGGCGAAAATGGCCACAGCAGCCAATATGGCTGAATTCGAGTCTCGCCGAGCCGAACTTGAAAAAGCTGCGGCCGAAGCTAAAACCGCTGGCGAAGCCAGACAACAGGCTATCGAAGCGATTGGTAACATCGAAATTACCGCGAAAGTTGGTACAGAAGGCAAACTGTTTGGCTCTATCGGCACGGCTGACATCGCCGATGCGATAACTGCCGCAGGCCACGAAGTCGAAAAACGTGAAGTGCGCTTGCCAGAAGGTGCGATCCGCACGACTGGTGAGCACCAGATCGATATCCATCTTTATACCGATATCGACACGACTGTTACCGTCGTCATTACTGGCGCAGTATAGTCAAACTGGTAGTGTTTTAGGTCTGCAAAAATAGTTGTAGAATCGTCTAGTCAGAATATGAAGGCTTCCAGTTGATTGGTGGCCTTTTTACATTCAGATACAGTATCATTGATACCCTTAATTTCGATACGGCACAGCCCCTATGTCTGAAATCACCAACCGCGTAGCCGAACTCAGCCAACGCGTTGATGACCTCAAAGTACCACCGCATTCGCTAGAAGCCGAGCAATCGGTGATTGGTGGTCTAATGCTGGACAATCAGTCCTGGGACAATATAGCCGACGTCATTAATGAACAGGATTTTTATCGGCACGATCACGCGCTGATATTCCGTTCGATCAATGCACTCGCCGACGAAAGCCAGCCCTACGACGTCGTCACCGTATCCGAGTGGCTCGGTTCGCGTAACGAACTCGACTCTATCGGTGGCCTGGCTTACCTCAGTATTCTTGCCAACGACACACCGACTGCGGTAAACGTCAAAGCTTATGCCAATATCGTTCGCGAGTATTCGATACTGCGCAGCCTGATCCAGATCGGTAATGAGATATCAGCCAGCGCTTACAATGCCGATGGTCGACCCAGTAAAGAACTACTCGATGAGGCCGAGCGCAAGGTTTTCATGATCGCCGAGCAGGGTGCCGGAAATCGCGAAGGTTTCGAAGCGATCAATAATCTGCTCACCAAAGCTGTGCAACGCGTCGAAGAAATGTACCAAAGTGGTGAAGCGCTCACCGGCATATCCAGTGGCTTTAGCAATTTTGACGACAAAACTTCCGGTTTACAGAAGTCAGATTTAATCATCGTCGCCGGACGCCCTTCCATGGGTAAGACCAGTTTTGCGATGAACCTGGCCGAAAATGCTGCTATGGGCACCGAAAACTCGGTAGCCGTGTTCAGCATGGAAATGCCCGGAGAACAGCTAGCGATTCGTATGATGTCATCCCTGGGGCGCATCGATTCGCATAATTTGCGCACCGGTAAGCTCGACGATCAGGATTGGCCGCGATTAATTTCCTCGGTCAACATGCTCTCTAAGGCCAAACTATTTATCGACGATTCACCCGCATTATCGCCCACCGAGGTACGTGCCAGAACACGTCGTCTTAAGCGCGAACACGGTCTCGACCTGGTAATAATTGACTATCTGCAGCTTATGCAGGTTAGTGGCAGTACGGAGAACAGGGCAACCGAAATATCAGAAATTTCACGGTCCTTAAAAGCATTGGCGAAAGAACTCAATGTGCCAATCGTAGCGCTCTCGCAGCTCAATCGAAGTGTCGAACAAAGGCCAGACAAGCGCCCTGTCATGTCGGACCTACGTGAATCGGGTGGTATCGAGCAAGACGCCGATGTCATCTTGTTTATCTACCGAGACGAAGTATATAACCCCGACAGTGCCGACAAAGGCACGGCCGAAATCCTGATCAGAAAGCAACGGAACGGGCCCATTGGTATGGTACGCCTGGCCTTCCTCGGTCAGTACACGCGTTTCGAAAACCTGGCTTACGAAGATTACGGGGAAAGCTTTGAATAGCCACGGTCCTAATCGACATTCGCGGGCTATCATCGATTTGCAGGCTATCCGCCATAATTACGATTTACTTAAAGATGTCACCGGTGGTAAACGCCTGATTGCCGTAGTCAAAGCCGATGCATACGGTCATGGCGCTATCGATGTCACTAAAGCCTTGCCCCAGGCCGATGCCTTTGCAGTAGCCGCAGTCAGCGAGGCAGTCGCCTTACGTCAGGCGGGCATCGACCAGAAGATACTCGTGCTCGGCGGTTTTGTTCGGCAACAAGAACTGGCGCAGTGTATCGAGCACAAACTTGATCCGGTTATCCATCAACAAATCCATCTCGACATACTTCGTCAAAGCGATAATCTCGATGGAATTCAGGTCTGGGTGAAAATCGACTCTGGCATGGGACGATTAGGCTATCAACCAGACAAGGTTGCCGATGTCCTCGATCAACTCGATCAATTGCCATCGCTAGGACCAGTAAGGCTGATGACGCATCTGGCTAGCGCCGACGATGCCGAATCCGGGTTCTCCAGCCAGCAGATCAACGCAATCCGTGCGCTGGAATTGCATGGCTACGAATGGGGCATCGCCAACTCGGCTGGGATCCTCGGTTGGCCCGATGCGCACGATAGCTGGGTGCGAGCAGGGATTGCCATGTACGGTGCCAATCCGATGTCGAATCGAGGCGAAAAGTCAGTCGACCTAAAATCCGCCATGCAAATGAAAACGAGAGTACTCGCTGTCAATCCGCACAAAAAAGGCGATGTCATCGGCTATGCCAATACCTATACCTGTCCGCAGGATATGACCATTGCTGTGATCGCTACCGGCTACGCCGACGGCTACCCGCGACACAAAGTCGATATCGCACAGGTTAGCGTCCATGGTCAGCTCTGTGATATTGTCGGACGCGTATCGATGGACATGATTACCGTCGATGTCAGCGCACTGGATCAGGTCGATGTCGACGACGAAGTCACGCTATTCGGCGATAGCCCCGACGTCAATCAGCTAGCCGATTGTTCACAGACAATAGCTTACGAAATCTTGTGTAATGTCGGCGCCCACGTCAGGCGGGAATATATTAATAAAGATTAGAATAGACTGGCAAATACGGATGATAATCCGTAGAATCGCGCCTTCAAATTATGCGCCTGTAGCTCAGCTGGATAGAGTACTCGGCTACGAACCGAGCGGTCGGGAGTTCGAATCTCTCCAGGCGCGCCATCCATAAAAGAACCCACCCAGACGGTGGGTTTTTTTATGGATGGCGTTCTGGGGTAAGATGAGAGCTCCGGGGCGAAGCCCCTGCTCGACAAAGATGCTGTTTCAATTCAAGATTCAAGACGCGACCATGTGATTCCCGATCAGGGTCATGAAAACAGTTGGTGATTTCTGCCTCTATTCATGACATGGTAGAAGGCATCTCCGTATTCTATGCGCAGTGGTCTGGACATAGAGGGAACGAAAGTTGGCTAGTGTGTTAAGTGAAGATTTGACCCCGTGATCCGTGACCCCGTGATCCGGTGAAGATTTGACCCCGTGATCCCCGTGATCCCCGTGATCCCCGTGATCCTGACCCCGTAATCCCGTAATTTTGCCTAATGTCGATTCCAAAAAAATAAAAGGGCATATCAAATTATTATTTTTAGGCCTGTTCATCCTCAATAAGTTTAAGCTCAATAAAGAAACAACAGCCATCGCCAACATCACTTTTCACCCCAATTTTTCCTTCCATTAGCTCAATAAATCGTTTTGAGATTGTTAATCCAATCCCTGTGCCCTCAATAGAGGTTTTTTCAGCTCCTGCTCGATTAAATGGCTCAAATATAATCTGTTGTTGTTCTGGGGATAAGCCCGAACCTGTATCGATAATATTAATACGCAGATGATCTTTATTAGCTTCGGCTTTTATTGTTATTTTCCCGTTTGGTACATTATATTTTATCGCATTCGATAATAGATTAATAAAAACTTGTTTTAGATGAAATGATTCCCCCAGGACGATCCAGTTTTTTTGAACTTCACCATCAAAAACAAGTTGTATTTTTTGCTCGTCTAATAAAGGTTGAACCAAAGATATAGATTCATTAATAATAATATGTATTGCGATTGGGCTTAGTTCCAGACCCAGTTCGCCAGATTCTATACGTGATAAGTCTAATACTTGATTTATTAATTTTAGCAGGTGAGTTCCAGCAGTAAATATATAATCAATATTAGTTTTTTGGAGTTGAGTTAGTGATTCGTCACGAGAAAGAATTTGAGCAAAACCAAGAACAGCATTCAACGGGGTGCGTAACTCATGACTCATTCTAGATAAAAATTTAGATTTCTCACTATCAGATTTAATAGCTTTTTCCTTGGCGATTAACAGTTCTTTTGTTCGGTGCTTAACTTGATCCTCTATTGATGAGAATGACAATCTTAAATCTTTTTGTAGTTTTTCAAAGGCATTTAGAACCAAATCAAACTCATCTTTATTGTTAGCAGGGTTGTCTTTGCGGTCTAGCTTCAACTTACTATCTGGTTTTTTTATATCGAACTGGTTCACATCTTCGGCAATTTTATGTAAATGCCGTATAACAAGATTATGGAAAAGGAAAAACATAAAAAAAGCAACAAGGAAAGTTTTAGCACCATTTGTGCCAAGAGTCAGCCATAATTCCTGGTATATATTTTGATACACCTTTTCCAGATCAGCCTCAACTTTAAGAGTGCCAATATTTAATTCTTTTCCTTTGTAAGTGTAGATCATATTATAGATACGAGGTTTTACATTTTTGTTTTTCTTAGTGCCTGCAGAAGCCCACAGTTCATCCTCGTTATAAACCTCTAAGTATTGAATATCGGGTATCTTCAAAATACCGTTTAAATGGACCTGGAGTTCAGGTTTGTCTGCAAGCCAGAGATTATTGCTTAGGGAAGATAAATGGACATTACTAATTTGATCGAGCCGAGAGTCAATCAGGCTAATATCGTAGTTATATCTTTCGTATAAATTGAAAGCAGTAATGATTAATGTAATAACTGAGCTAAATAAAATAGTTCGAGTAATTAGTTTTTTTGCGATCCCTTTATACGGCTGGACAGGTCGATAATTATTTTTAGCTGACAAAGACATACTTATTCAAGTTGCCCTATAACACGTTGGTAAATCTGGTCATATGTTCCGTCTTCCTTCATGTCTTTTAATGCTTTTGTTAGCTTAGGTACCAGAAGTACGTGTTTTTTATGTAAATAGGGGTACATTTTTTTACTTGCCATAGGTGGGAAGAATGCTTTTATTTCCTTGTAGCTATTTTCTTTGATATGTTTTAAGCCCTGTAATAATTCATAGAGTACTAAGTCTGTTCGATCATTGTTCAGCAATTTGAATAGTCCGTCAGAATTGCGAACTTTTGATATTGCCACGTCTTTTGGAACATTGATCTCGAATATCTTCCAACCAGTAATATAACTGGTTACATAAGGTTTCAGACTATCCCAGCCTTTTTTTGTATTAATCTCCTGCTTGGAGAATACAACAAATTTCCAGTCTACTATCGATTCAGGAACCCGAATTAAATTGGGGTAAATTTTTGTCATACCCTCGATTCTTTGGACTTCGCCATCAATAATGCCGCGGTTGGAAGCAATAAGGGAACGTTCAGCGGGAAGAACGCGAATATCTAACTTATAACCAATGCGATCGAATGCTGTTTTTAAAACAATATCCGTAAAACCAGTGTTGTTATCTGTGTGCAAGGGCGGCTTGGCGCCTGCAGTCGCTAATACTATGGTTTTGTTTTCTGCAAAAGATGAGACGCTCACTAGCAGCAGTGCAATGATAAATGCGTGGCGGATATTGGTGCTCATAAAACCTCTAGTCCTTAGATGCTTGTAAATACTATGCTAGCACAATAACCCTTTGATATTTACTTGGCATGATGAGAAAGAAGAAGGTGAGCCAGATATGATAGGAATAGTCGATATGCAGGGTACTAATAAAGAAATTAAAGATAGCCCGAGCAATCTCTCCAAGGGCTCGCGCTCGCACATCCTCGTTCTGAATGGCACCCGGACTAACCTTCCCCCAATTCAGAAACCTGTTCAACAAACTCATTCAAATCCTTCCCAATACGCACGGTCAAATCTTTCCATTCCCGCTGAAACTCGGCTGATGAATTGCCCTCGATTGACCTGAATTTTCTCTCCTTCTCACCCGAATTCCCAGGGCTGGAAAGCTCCGATACGACACTGGCCTGGCTACCGTTAATCCTGATCTTCCCCCAGATTGGCTGGTATCCGGCCCACTTCCGCGAAAACTGATCATAGTCACCAATACTGGCGAGAGAAGTATGTAATAAGATCAGGGACATACCAATTTGATTTTGAGTTTTTGGTAAAAGTTACATGCGGCAAATTACGCTTTGCTAATCTGTCCTACGGGCTGAACCCCATGCCTGCCTGTCTCTAATAGCGTTTCAAACTCATCAGACGGGATAGGTTTAGAATAAAGATAACCCTGTGCATAATCGCATCCTGCCTGCTTGAGTATATTTTTCTGGGTTTCAGTCTCTACGCCTTCTGCAATTACTTTTAGCCCAAGCTTGTGGGCCATAACGATGATCGCCTCCGATAGTGCAATATCATTTTTGTCTATTCCAAGATTACGTACAAATGACTGATCGATTTTTAGATAATCTATATCAAACTTCTTGAGATAGGAAAGCGAAGAGTAACCCGTACCAAAATCATCAATAGCAACCTGAATTCCTTCGTCACGTAACCATAAAAGTTTATCTATCACTTCAGATTCGACGTTCAACAGCAAGCCCTCTGTAATTTCAATCACCACGTTATCGCCGGAAAGTTTGAATTTATCCAGGTATTCCAGCCACTCCTTTTTGAATACTTCATTTTTGACTTTAAACTGCACAGGCGACATATTAACCGTCACCTGAAAGTTGCTTTCGAATCGGTTACTCCAGTCATTTGCTTTCAAAGCGGACTCTTTGAATACCCAGTTACCGATCGAATTAATTAACCCCGAGCTTTCTGCCAGAGGAATAAATTCTACCGGGCTTACCATCCCCCGAACAGGATGATGCCACCTTAGCAATGCTTCGGCCTTATGGATGTTCCCACTACATAATTCCACGATCGGCTGATAATAGATTTCTAATTGCCCTGCATCTAGGGCGCCGCGTAAATCAGTCGTAAGGCGGAAGCGATTTTGCGCAGCGTCCTGCAACGACTGCGTAAAATAGCGATAGCAATTTCTGCCCCTGGCCTTCGCGGTATACATCGCCTGATCGACATTTTTGATCAGGCCCTCCATGCTATCCGCATCAGTTGGATAGAAGGTAATACCGATACTAGCCGAGATGTGTATGACTTCATCGCCGATGTGAAATGCCTCGGATAATTTTTCGATAATATCGTTGGCAATATTATCGACGTCTAATTTAAGCTGCAATTCGGGCAGAGTAATCGTAAATTCGTCCCCGCCTATGCGGGCGACTGTATCCGAATCTCGTACACAGCTGCGAATACGTTGGGCGGCTTTCTGTAATAAGAGGTCACCGACGTCGTGGCCAAAGGTATCATTTACTTCCTTAAACTCATCGAGATCTAACAGCAGCAATGCCAAAGGCAGTTTGCTGCGATCTGACCGGGATATTTCATGCTGCAGGCGGTCATGAAACATATTTCGATTGGGTAAGTCGGTTAATACATCAAAGTTAGCCTGCTTCCAGATGATTTTCTCGGCTACAGTTCGCTCCGTCACGTCGTCGACCAGTGAAGCGACTCCAATGACCGTTCCATTTTGATCTACCAGTGGTGTGTTATACCACTCGCACAATATAATGCGTCCATCTTTAGTGATATTTTCATTAGTGCTGCGTTCACCACCCGTCTTGGCGAGTAATTTCGCCCATATAATATCGACCGCCTCGCGGGCACTTTCAGGCAGTATTGATTCAGTAATATGCCGACCAACGACTTCTTCCTTGCTAAATCCAAATATTTTTTCGGCTGCTTCATTCCAGTCTACAATTTCAAAATTAGTGTTCCACTCTATAACACCCAAAGGTGACTGTTCACGATGTAGCAATATCCGCTGGTGTGAAATTCGTCCCTCTTCTTCTGCAGATTTAAGCTCCTTTTCTATCGTTTTTCGATAATTCACTTCCTTTGATAACCGCCGATTCCAGAATACAAATATAGCGATTAAAAAAGTAGCAATAGCCATTACCTGATAGACCAGCGTATAGTCGTTCCGGGCGGTGATTTTTTGCCCTATCCAGGTATTGAGTATGGCCTGCCGCTGTTCTGGCCTGATATTTTTTATCGCCTTGTTTAGTATCGATACCAGCTCTGGCAGATGCTTTTGTACACCTAGCGTTAGTCTGGTATCAAACACCGTCTTGCCGACAATCCTGACATTACTTAATCCTAGTTCCGTTATGGTGTAACTACACAAAGCGAGCGTGCACAGAAGGGCATCGACTTCTCCGGTGGAAACAGCGATCAACCCTTCCTGGATATCCGCTACACTGACAAATTTAATGTCACTGTGAAGTCTTCGTATCTTCGATGTGTAACCATAGTCTTTTATTAAAGCAATTTTTCGGTTTCGGATATCAGAAACCTGTTCAACAAAGTTTTCACTGCTACGCATCGCGATAACGATAGGGTTAGAGATATAAGAGTCGGTGAAATTAAGATAAGACTTCAGGTCAGAGTCATCTGTTTCAGACAGAACATCTACGATTCCTTTCTTTGCTTTATCGGTCGATTCGGTCCAGGTTTCGCTTCGACTGATGTTGAAAGTTATGCCCGTCATTTCAGAAATTAATTTAAGGTGCTCTGAAACAATTCCAATATAATTCCCGTTACTATCAAATGCCTCGTATGGTAACCAGTTGGGGTCACCTGTGAAGCTTACAGTAGGGTGATCGTTAAGCCACTGCCGCTCGCTATCACTCAAACCTAACCCTCGAACTTCACTATTAAACCTCGATTCCGACTGATTAATATCATCCCGATTGGCGTGCGTAGAAATAACTGACCCAAATTCTGGATATCCCTGCCCCTGTGACAGGTCTATTTGCGCACCCTTGTTCGCTTGCAATGCAATATGTATATCTTCCGCAAGAACTGTTTCAGGCATGATCAGATATACGGCGATAATGAGTAAAATTCTAAATTTTTTTAGCATAACCTCTAAACAGGAACTCAGTCGTGAAAGATCCTTCTCATCAGTGGAGTAAGTGATTTTAACTTTCTAGCGTATAGCTTAAGAATAGTAGATAATTCGGAATTTATCCTCATTATTTAGGAAAAATCGGAGGACGGTGGCAGGAAACAGGACTATTGAAATCAACCGAGTTAATTACAACTTAATGCGTCATAGCGACCGCATCAGCATAACTGGAGCGCTCGGCCAAATGCTGGAATCCAATCGCAGACAATTCATCGAGCAGCATGATCAGGACGTCCTGGCGCTGGAGTTTCATCGCAGCATCGATTAATAGCTGAAAAAACAGATCGCGCTGCGCATGGCTACCACCCATTTGCCATAAATTTCGTCTAGCTGGTAGCATGACATCGATAACCCGCTGGTATTCGCCCTTGCGATGCGCGACAGCGGCTTTGCTTGCCGGTAGTACTGCCAACGCATATCTTGCACCCAGCGTTCCTTTATCCTCGACAATGAAATCCTGTATGTGTCGTATTAACTCATTCGCTTCTTCGAACCGTCCAGCAGCCGCCAACGCCAGGGCGCTGTGTGCGCTGGTGAAGGGACTGAAATGGTTGCCGATTCGGGTCTGTGCGAGATCAGCGATCGGTTGCCACCGGTCACCAATGTTCACTCCGCGTAATTCGAGCCGTTGTAGCAAAGCGGTATCGTTTTGAATATCGACATAGAAGTCCGGCATAGCCAGCATCAATGGCGAATCGAGATCGCGTAGTCGATGATCATAGACTTCCAGTCCCGCGTCATAGTCACCGTGTTCAGTATGAGCCAAAGCTAGATGCCACCAGAGATGATGTACGATATGGTTTGCCGCCGACCAGTTGCCGCTTAATCCCGATAGCCATGCAATGCCATCGTCCAGGCGCCCCTGCATGATTTGCACATGCGCAATCGCATGTGCGCCCCAGCAACCGGTGGGATCGAGCTCTACTGACTCGCGCCCACATTGCTCGGCAAGCTCGTAGTCACCGTTTTCCTCCAGGCCAAAAGCACGAATCGAGAGATAGGCTGAATAGCCCGGTACATTGGATGTCCATTGAGATGCCGCGCGCTCCGAAATATCCCGCATCCAGCCAACCTCACCAATCCAGAATAACTCAGACTGGGCAAGCCGCATCGCGAACAAATCATGAGGATGATCGTTCACGATTTGCTGATAGTGTGTGGCCGCCGCAGTGACCTGGCCAGCCAATGCCGCCTCAAGGGCAGCTATGTAATGTTGTTCACGAGTAGAAGAGGGTGGCCGACCATTCTTTGCTGCTTCCAGTTCGCTAAAGGCCAAAGAATGTAATTCCGGTTTTTTCAGGCTTTCAAGCAGGATACCTTTGGCCGCGTGCGGCAACGCAAATTCAGAATCTGCGGCAATCGCAGCGTCCAGATGCTTCATAGCATCGGTGCGGAATTGGAAATACGAGTCGAAAGAAAGGTTGAGCGACTCGGCTGCGTCTGGGTTGTCTGTTGTAACAGGGTAGTTCCATTGGTCTTTTTGCATTTTGTGCGCTCCTTTGTCTTTGGGTAATGCTACACTCTACCTTAACGACCCCGATCAACCCCATGCTAAATCAAACAATAAAACAATAAAACAAATGCCCGGTATAGCAGGCCCTTTTAAAACCAGCCGGGGTGACCACCTCCGACGCACCGGCGTCCGCCCCGGTATCGTAGCACCCAAAAACGAGCTAGAAATTTTCTGCAGCCTCTGCGTGGGTTGCGTCTACTACCGTGACGAGAATCGTACCCTGTATTTTGTCGATTCGCCGGATCTGTCGATCAGCGATATTATCGATCAGGTTTTCAGGGGGTTGAATCAGACACCGAGCATCCAACAGCTTTATATGGACGAGCATAATCTGTTTAGCGCTGCCCGTTGTGTGCAAATCGGCGCCGCGCAACGCAAAGCGCTATTTCCGGCTTTTACCCTGATTGGCATTCACATTACGAACTCTCTCGGCAGCTAAATATCTCGACAGTATGGTTGACCCCACCGTCGATGGGTCGCAACATAGCTGGCTTTCTCATAACACTCTTGATCTATGCGACCAGCCCATATTATCGCTGTTATCGAACAGGAATTTTCCAGCACCCAGCAGGGTTATCACACACCGGTCATGCTCTGGGGGCCTCCGGGAGTTGGTAAGTCCCAGATTATTGCTCAGGTAGCCGATAAGCATGCTGCGGCGATTGTCGATATTCGCCTGTCACAGATGGAGCCCAGCGATTTACGCGGCATCCCGTTTAAGAACGATCATAAAGTCGAATGGGCGATTCCGGCGATGTTGCCCGATGTCGGGGTGCATGGCGAAGCGGGTATTTTGTTCATCGATGAAATTACTTCTGCACCGCCCAGCGTATCGGCGGCAGCTTACCAACTGATTCTGGATCGGCGGCTCGGCGAATACCGGGTGCCCGATCACTGGGCGATTGTGGCTGCGGGAAACCGACAGGGTGATCGCGGTGTCAGCTATAGCATGCCGTCGCCGCTAGCGAATCGCTTCTCGCATTACGAGCTTGAAGTGAATCTTGACGACTGGGCTGGCTGGGCTTATCAAAACAATATTGATGAGCGCGTTATTGCCTTCCTACGCTTCAGGCCAGACCTGTTATTCGATTTCAATCCGGAGCATAACCCGGTCGCTTTTCCATCGCCGCGCTCCTGGGAATTTGCGCACCGTGCGCTCCACAAGTTTGCCGATACTCCCGTTCTTTTACCAGGTGGCATAGAAGCCTGCGTCGGCAAGGCAGCCGGGGTGGAATTGTTTGCCTTTATACAAAGTCTGGAGAATTTGCCCGATATCGATGCCATCGTCAGCGGCCAGTCGCTCGAATGCCCCGATGAGATCGACTTGCAATATGCCATCGCATCTGCATTGGTGACGCGGGCGATCCGCTCCGGCGGAGATGTAGAGATTCTGGGTAACCTGCTCAATTATGCGAATCAGTTCAAGCAGCGTGAAATGGGTGTGATGCTGGTATCGGATCTGCAACGCGCCGTCGGATCGGAGTTGTTTGCGGTGCCGCAGTTTGCCGAGTGGGCAGAAAAAATTGGTGACATCCTGGTTTATTGACTATGGATGTTTCGACCAAAATGGCAGCGGCGCGAACGCGTCTGATTCTGGACAAGCCATTTCTCGGCGCGCTGGCATTACGCCTGCCGCTCATCGAGGCGGAAGAAGGCTGGTGTCAGACCACGTGGAGTAATGGCAAGTCACTTTATTACAATCATAGCTATATCGATTCGCTTGATGTCGCACAAACCCAGTTTGCCCTGTCACGAGAAGCCATGCACTGCGCGCTGTTACACTTTTACCGCCGTGCTAGCCGGGTTAAAAAACTGTGGGAGACTGCCTGCAATTTTGCTGTCAATCCGATTTTAGTCGACGATGGTTTGAAACCGACACCGGATACGGTTTACCTGGCCGAGTTCAGCGGCATGACAGCAGAAGAAATCTATCCGATGTTGCAGGAAAATGAATTACAGCAAGAAGAAAAGCAATCTGGCGCCGGTAAAGAGGGATCAGAGAATCCAGAAACCCCGCAACAGCAGGAAGCAAAGCTGAGTCAGGGCGAAATGGAAATGCTGGCCTCGCGGTGGCAGCAACGACTCGCAGCAGCGGCGCAACAGGCGCAGCAAGCCGGAAAGCTCAGTGGCGAAATGGCGAGGCTGGTCGATTTTTTCCTGCAACCGAAATTACCCTGGCGTAGTTTGCTGGCGCAGCATCTCAGTGCCACGGCACGTAACGATTATAGTTATATACGTCCCACCAGTCGGCGTGGAGACCCCGCAGTATTCCCCGGTTTACGTAGCGAAGAAATCGACCTGGTGGTTGCAGTGGATACCAGTGGCTCGATTCGAGAAGCGGAAATCGAACAGTTTTTCTCTGAGATCAATGCGATTAAGGGTCAGGTTCGTGCCCGAATTACCCTGATATGTTGCGATGCTGAAATCGATAGTGAATCCCCGGTGATTTTCCAGCCCTGGGATGAATTCAAATTTGATACTCAGGTGAAGGGCGGGGGTGGCACCGATTTTCGACCGGTTTTTCGCTGGATCGAACGGCAGGATATGAATCCCGATACCCTGGTTTACTTTACCGATGCCTGTGGTGAGTTTCCCGATTACGAGCCGCCATATCCAACTCTTTGGCTGGTAAAGGGTAAAGCGAAGGTACCATTCGGCGTTCGCATTCAATTGAACGACTGACAATGGTAGAGAGCTTCCTTAAAGAGGACAGTGAAGTCAGCCCGGAAGACAACCTGCGGCTTAACGTATTGCTGGCGCAGAAACCCGAAGCGGTGCGTATCGACGAGTCAAACCTGGTGATCCATGCCTTGACTAATAAAGGAGAAGCCAGAGTTAAATTGAGCCCAAACTGCGAGGAACTGGCTTATATACGTCGGGTCAAGTCAATGCTGTCTTCTCATGTGATGGGTTCGCCCGGTGGTTATCCGATTTTCCTCAAGCTCTGGACGCGTATGGGACAAACTCGCGATACCAGCCTCGAACAGCTATTGCTTCTCGGCGAGAGCGAGGCGGTAGTGGCCGTAGCGCATGCACCGGGATTAACCGAGACGCTGGCCAAGCGAGCCTGGTGGGTTATGCCAGATGCTACCAACGCGAGGGTTATGCTCAGGAACAGTCAAGTCGCAAGCAGCGATATCGGTCGCGAACTCGCGGCCTTCCTGCTGGAGTTTCTGCCATTCGAAGAAAAAGCGAGAAACATGCTTGAATCGGTACGCCTGGTGTTACAGGATGGTTTGATCGGGGAAAAACAAAAGCAGCATCTCTGGCGAAGAGCACAGGGCAAACCAAGCATGCTGGTCGGCTTCCTGCACACTCTACCCGATGCCTTACCCGAAACTGTTCCGGCGCACTCAGACCATGCTTCCTTGTACGAGGCAGCTAACAGTACGCAGGACCCGGCGATATCTGTGTTAGCCCGTGCCTTTTCACCGCAGGGTCAGGCTTTCATACAAACCTGCGAGTTAGCGTTGGCGAAGGTGTCGGATCAGAACGTGACCGTTTCGTTGTTTGAAGCCATCGCGAATTACTTTCAGCAGGCTCGACCTGACGATATCGTTTATCACGATGTTGACGATTTGGAGGATGCCTTGAGAGTTCTTGAGTGGCGACATCAATCTGAACTCGAACACTATGTTCGTTCGATCTGGTTTCTGTCAGCAATTTCGGAAGAAATGCTGACCCCTATATTCGCCAGAAGCGATACGATTGGCTCCGGCATGCGCAGGAAAATAAAACCGCTAACCGACCGGATATTTCACCATCTCGGTGTGCTCAAATCGTCCGATAATAAATAACCGAATCTGCCGTATTAGCCGGAGATTAATTTCCCTGTATGAATTTTAAAAATTCATCGGCGGGCAGGGGTTTGGACATGTGATATCCCTGTCCGTAGTCACAACCTAGTTCCCTAAGAAAATCATATGTCTGCTGATCTTCAATACCTTCGGCGACCAGTTTTAAATCGAAAATGTGACCGATGTCGATGATGATTTTTACGATTTGCTGATCTTCAGGACTTGAGAGCATATTAGTGACGAAGCTCTGATCTATTTTTAATTCGTTTGCCGGAATTTGTTTGAAGTATGACAGTGAAGAGTAACCGGTACCAAAATCGTCGATGGACAGATTTACGCCGGACTCTTTGAACTTTAAAAGGCCGTCGAACCCGGCTTCCTTGTCCTCCATGACGGCAGTTTCAGTGATTTCAAGTGTGAGGTGATTTTTTTGAACGCCCCAGATTGCCAGGGAATCCTGTACTAAGGTGAACAATTCAGGCTCCAGTATCAGGTCTGCCGATATATTGATTGCGATAGTTAAATCGAGGTTCAGTTTTTCCCATGCCTTCAGCTGGCGAATGGCGGTTTGCATAACCCATTTTGTCAGATCAAAGCTATGGCCGGTTTTCTCCGCGATTTCGATAGCCACCATAGGGGAAATAAATCCTTCGCCTGGTATATGCCAGCGCAACAGGGCTTCTGCACTATCGGCCACGCCGGTATGCATATTTATCTTGGGTTGATAAAAAAGTTCGAAATCGTTGTCTTTTAAAGTACTTTCAAATAACTCATCGAGAGCCTGGGATTGTTGATTATCGTCCTCGGGCTGAGATAAATTAAGCGCACCATTATCCTTTTTGGACTGTTTCAAAGAGCTTTCAGCTACCAGCAAGGTGTTTTCGGCGCTAAAGTTGGCGTTCTTATTTAAAGCGAGGCCTATTCTGATATCGCAGTTGACGCTTGCGCCGTCGATTAACATTTCTTCTTTTAATACATTGTTAATCTTATTAAATGCCAGAGCGATAAAAGAGGGTGTTTTTAATGAGGGGAGAATGAAAACAAACTGATGATCGCCGATACGAAATACCGTATCGGTAATACGGCTAATTGATAGTAGCCGAGAATGACATTGGCAAAGAGCTTGATCGCCGTATTGATATCCAAATTGATGATTGATCTGAGCTAGATTAACGATATCTACCAGTAGTAGACCCAGTGTCGAACCGTCGTTTTTGGTGGCATTAATATGTTTAGACAGCGAAGTAAAAAATAACTGGCGTTCGATATTGGGCAGAGTGATCAATTAGGAGCCCTTTATAATTCAATCGCGCTCATATCGATGCCATAGGCGTTTGGCTTTAGACTATCGATGATATTCAGCGGCCGCCCATCTTCCGTGTGCGTAACTTCCTGCAGGTTAAGAAAGTTAATATCGTCCAGGGGCTGTTTATTGCTATCCAGCAATAGCATTACCTGTGGCCGCAGACGTCGGGAGCGGGATTCACCCACCACAACTGCTACTTCACCCGAGGACAATTCAACCAGTGTGCCCGCCGGATATACGCCAACCGCCTGAATAAATTCTTCGATTAACTCACCCTGAAAATAAATGTCTTTCCAGGCGTAAAGCTGCTTTATAGCCTGTGAAGGAGAAATGGCCTTGGCATAGATTCGGTCGCTGGTAATCGCGTCATAACAATCGACTATTGCGGCTATACGCGCAAATACGGGGATATTGTCACCAGATAACCCCTGAGGGTATCCCGTACCATTATGACGCTCATGGTGATGTGCGGCCATATCGATTACATCCTGATTACCTATGCCATCATCCTTTAATAATTTAACGCCTACCTGGACATGCCGCCTCATTATTTTAGTTTCTTTGGAGGTGAGATGACGATTCGCCTTCAGTATTTCTTTTTTTAACTTTAGTTTACCTATATCAAATAATAAACCGCCAATCGCCAGAGATCGTAAATCCGACTTAGGAAGCCCTAATTGCCTACCCAGAGCCACGGCCCAAATCGCAGATCCCAGAGAGTGCTGGTAGATATAGTTGTCCTCTTCCTTCATCCGCGCTAGCCAGATACAGGCGTCTGGGTTACGCGTGACGGAATCAACCATCGGTTCGACGGCTCGCTTAATTCTCGTAATTTCAAGCGATCCGGCTTTTTCATTTCGAGAGAGGATGTCGTTCAGGCACTCGTGAAGGGAGGAAACAGCTTTTACGGCGGAAGACCTCTCTTCGTCCCAACTTGATGTGTCGGCATATGCCTTTAGCTTTTTACCGGGGAATAAACCAGCGCCTTTTGAAGTGGGTGACGCTTTACTATTAGATTTGATCTTGCCTGAAATGGCGGCAATATCTCGAAGCGGTGATTCAGCGTTATCCGCCGAAGTTGAGTTGGAAGTGTTAGTCTTTGCGTTGACAGGATTCTTGCCCATAGCAGAGCTAACAGTAGCCATGCTGGTGGTTATTTTTTTGCTCGAAGCCGAGGAATTGACAAAAACGTAATCACAGATATTGCTGATAATATCGATATCTTTTCTATTCTTGACATAAAAGCCCTGAACCAGAAAAGGCGTCTCCAGCCACGGACGATCCAGTTGAGAAATGTACATCCCAATGACTAAATTGCTGGTATTTACTTTTAACAAATTCTCCATTTTCTTAGCTTTATCTTTAACCTTTATATTTGTAAGGATGAAATCTACGCAACATGTTATCCCTGGATATTATAGATCAAATAATTCAAAACGATCTAATTCTCTTTAAATAAAAATAATAAAAATCAATAATATTCCTACTTTGTGAACCACCATACTAAATAAATTCAGTGAAAGTTTGGAGAATTAATCCGAGTGGTTGATTTAGTCAGACAGGCTGCCAGCCATCCTTGCTGCTTACGGAGTATAGCTACAAAACACTTTTTTAACGTACTCGTCGTTTTGCCACTGATAGCCCATACCAATTGGAACCAGAAAAGTATCCCCCGCTTTAAAATTAAACACGACTCCATCGGCGTTCGTAATCGAGCCACTACCTTCGAGGATATGCATGAGTTCACTACGAGCGAGGGTACCGGGGACGCGTTTCATCGGACCGCAATCCCAAAGGCCAATGGCCAATTTTTCAGTAGGGTCTGAATATAAAACATTCATGCCCATATCCGGCAAACCGCTCATAAACTGAGATGCATCGAGATCGGTAACTCTGGGCAATGCTGCCGAGTGATCAATTCTGATAGCAGCGAGGTCTTCGGCGTTCTCGGGTGGGCTGCTAGCGGAATTATCGTGAATAAAATAAAATTTGAGCGCGAGCTCAGATTGCTTCCAGGCGCAATCGGTATATTTTGGCAGGATGAAACTTTCTCCGGCGCGAAAGGTTTGGGTATGACCGGACTTGTCCTCTATCGATATGGAACCTCCAAGTACAAGCATGTATTCATCGACATCGTAGGGGAAGCGTTTTTGTTCGAACGCTGTGCAGTCCCAGACACCTGAAATGACACTGTCTTCTTCTGTGCCGAAATACTGGTGGCCTCTTTGTACAGGGTTGCCAGCGGCAATGATGTCCTGCGGGATTGGATCCCAGGTTTGTAATCCCGTTTCTGGGTCTCCCTGGGAATCGTACTTGATGACAGTTTGGTCGGGCATAGGTTACTCCTCTAAACTTTTGCGACTGGAATATAACATAAAAAAATAGATGATAATTTAGGTTCAATTGTTCGAGGGATCAGAGTACCTTTTGTACATTGTACATTGTACATTGTACGACGTGTGTCGGCCGTATAGGGTTATGGACATGGGAGCTACTCGAGGGTTTTTAATACATCTGCGAAGGTCGATATTAATATTTCGGCGTGCTCGTGTCTAAATGCCAGAGGCGGGCGTACTTTGATTATATTTCCGTCTCGACCCTCGCGGCCCACCAATACATGTTTTTCACGTAATCGGTTGCGGATGATATCGGCAATATCTGCAGCGGGTTCCTTGCTGGTCTTATCGCGTACGATTTCGACACCGCAGAATAACCCCTGTCCGCGTACGTCGCCGATGACAGGGCTTTGCTCGGAAAGCCGACTAAGTTCTGTGCGTATATAGTCACCCGTATCTCGTGCATTTTCGCGCAATCCTTCCTGCTCGATGACATCGAGAACCGCGTGTGCTGCGGCACAGGCGACTGGGTTGCCGCCGAAGGTGCTGAAGAAATCGATTTCTTCACCGAAGCGTTCGCGTATCTCGGTAGTAGTGATAACAACACCCATCGCGATGCCATTGGCGACTGGTTTCCCAAGTGTGACGATGTCCGGCATGATGTCCTGAGCTTCAAAACCCCATAAATGCGATCCACTGCGTCCGAAACCAATCTGTACTTCGTCGGCAATAATCAAACCGCCAGCGGCGCGAACCTTTTCGACCACGGCGGGTAAATAGCCTGGTAATTTGGGCAGAATGCCGCTGCTGCTAAGCGATGCGTCGACCATAAAAGCGGCGGTACCATGGCCACTTTGAGCCAGGCTTTGAATCGCGATATCGGCGCTTTCTGCGTATAGTCGTGCAGCATTTTCGGAGTCGTCAGCGAATTGGCCCCGGTACATGTTGGGTGCTTCGATGGCGCGGACACGTGCTGCCAGTTGAGGCGGGTTGCCCGGATAAACCGACGGGGATAACTCATTGATCGACTCGGTAATTCCGTGGTAGGCGTCTTCGACGACAATCGCGCCCTGATTGCCAGTTAAGGTTCGGGCGATACGCATCGCCGCATCATTGGCTTCGCTACCGGAGTTAACAAAGATACAACTATCGAGGCTACCGGGCAGGGTAGCGGTGAGTCGTTCGGCATAGCTGACAACATTATCGAAAAGATAACGCGTATTAGTATTCAGTGTCGCCAGTTGACGGCTAACCGCTTTGACGACATGCGGGTGGCAGTGGCCGACATGCGGGACATTGTTATAAACATCGAGATGGCGTTGGCCGTCTGCATCGTATAGCCAGACACCTTCACCACGTACCACATGAAACGGCTGGTCATAAGCCAGTTCCAGGGTTTTGCCGAGAGACAACTGACGACG
The DNA here is from genome assembly GCA_030595795.1 of Gammaproteobacteria bacterium. Classification (GTDB taxonomy): domain Bacteria; phylum Pseudomonadota; class Gammaproteobacteria. The sequence goes on along the minus strand of JAUVCH010000040.1, from coordinate 4,381 downwards.
CTTTAACAACGGTTTGATGTCATCCTGTATTGCCCCCGGAACTGCTACACCGGTTGGGCAATCGGTAGGGAATTGGCAGGCATCTCGTAATCGCCCACGGATATGCTGGTGCCCCAGACTCAACAGTTGATCAAGCGCAGTACGGTAGGCTTCCTGGCCATCGATAACATAAGCGGGTGCATCTGGATCGTCGTACTCTCTTTTCGCCGCAACGAGCAGTTCCTGCGTTATACGACCAACGGCAAGGTGCGACAGTAGATTGATTTCGTCATTCTCTAGTGCAGCAACACTATCGTAGCCCGATGCAACATCGCACAGGGTTTCGACGGGGTCGTCGCTATCCAGGGTCATAGATCCGGCCGACACAGCCAGGTCGAAGATTAACGGTGCGTGCATCGTGTCGCCAAAATCAACTAACCCGGCTATCTTTGTCGGATTGGCTGGATCGACGATAATATTATGCGTATTGCCATCGTTATGGATGATTTGACTGCGCATTCCAGCAAGCCGTGGAAAAATATGCTCCAGCGTATAATCGAGGTCGCGCTCGATGGCGTGGCGTAACGCCGTATCGTCGAGATATTCTGTGAGTGGCCGCAATTTCACCAGATGGCGTAAATCCCAGAGCAGGTCGTAGCCCGCCGCAGGATGAAAGAAGCCACGTAGTGCAATACCCGATTGTGCAATCACGCGTCCCACGTCTTTGAATAAATGCCTACTACGCGGTACCTCGGCGAGGATAGTGCCGGGCAGGTAACTGAGAACGCGAACCAGATGCTGCCTCCCCTCGGCTGATGTCATGAATGCCTGTGGTTTATTATCGCTGGTCAGAATAACCCGTGGGATTGGTAGCGAAGCATCACTCTGCGCGATATGCAACAGCGACTGGGTTTGAAAATCGATCGCGGCAGGATCCTCCTTCGCGTTCGAAATCTTGAACACATAATCTCCATCGTCGGTTTGGATACGAAAATTTTGATCACGCTCACTATTTAGCGGCTTGAACTCACCTTCGAGACCGAATAGTTCAGACGCTGTCTCTTCGGCCTGCTGTTGCGAAAATTGCGGCGGTACTGGTGCAAGAAATCTAATACTACTGGTAGACTCTGGTGTCATTCAAAAAATACTCGGTCGTGTTTGAACGGGTTGTCTGCATCGATGTCACAGTCCAGTTCGCGAGCATATTTATGCCCGGCAAATGTGGCCGCCGCGATTATCGACGGGGCTTCGGCATCACCGATTCGTTTAACAGTTTTTGGAATTCCTTCGCGCTTGCTCTCAATGGCGTCTTGTAAATCGTAATAGAGTTTATCTTCTGAGCTTCGACAAGTTACCATCACTACGTTGCTAGCTTTAATATCGTGCTGACGTCCTGTAAAAGCACAGCTCAAAGTAGCGGTCTCGCCATCGAAGCCGTCGAGTCCGTGATTGAGGATAATCTCGATATTTAATTCCACCAACCGTCGGTGGACACGCGGCTGCTCGGCATTATTGACACTCCATATTGACACTTTGCTTTCGGGTGTCAGGTAAATGACTTCATTTCCCTCTTGTTGCAACTTTTCGGCAATGACGCTAGCCATATAAAAGCCATCGTCATCGTAAACGAGGGTTCGACCTTCGGGCAGGCGACCTGACATGATGTCGTTGGGCGTATAAATGGCACTACCTGGCGTTAAAGGCTGCATGGGAGTATCGTGATAATGGCCGTAACCGTCGTTTCTCCATTTTGCGCCAGTCGCGATGACAACATGATCGGCGGCTATGGCGAGAATGTCGTCCAGGTCCAGTTTATTATCACGATAAATTTCGACGTTTGCTAACTTGGCTAATTGCGTCACTCGATAATCGCGCACTCTAGCCCATTCCGACAGTCCCGGTAGCTGGCTTTCATTGCTCACACGACCACCGAGTTCGAGGCTGGCTTCGGCAAGCATCACATCGTAGCCTCGTTGGCCCAGGGCCAGCGCCGCTTCCAGACCAGCCGGGCCTGCGCCGACCACCAGGATACGACTGTTCGATCCTTTCGGATCAATTTTTTCGGGGTGCCAGCCGCGCCGCCATTCCTCTCCCATGGTTGGGTTCTGGGTGCATCGGATCGGCACGGCTCTGCTGTCACCGGTATAACAGATATTACAACCGATGCATTCGCGGATATCTTCGGATCGCCCCTGTTCTATTTTTTGTGGCAGAAAGGGGTCTGCAATTGAAGGTCGTGCAGCGCCGATAAAATCTACAATGCCGCGCTTCACCTGACTAACCATGGTGTCGGGTGAGGTAAAGCGTCCGACCGTGACTACCGGCTTACTGGTTTTCGATTTGACCTCCGACATATAGGCTTCGAGCGCGCCTTCTTTGGTAAATCTGGAAACGCCCATCTCCAGCGAGTAATCCCTGATATTAATATCCCAGAGGTCCGGTAGTTCGGCCATGGCTTCGAACATCGCCATACGGTCATTATGCACCGGCACGCCGTCAGCACCACCGCCATCGTCAACCGTAAATCGCACCGCGACTGCGCATTTGTCGCCGACTGCATCTTTGGTTTCCTCGATTATTTCCCGGATCAGGCGCATACGGTTTTCGAGAGAACCGCCGTATTCGTCACTACGGGTATTGAGTTTCGGGTTGAGGAAATTGTCCAGCAGATAATGATGCGTGGCATAGACATAGACGATATCGAATCCGGCTTCTTTCGCACGTAATGCCGCGTTGCGGTGCCAGCGCTTCAATTCTTTAATGTCGTTACGATCCATGGCGCGAGACTGATATGGGTCCCTATTCGAATTCGGCATAGAAGCGACATCCATGGGCACTTCGTGAGTTAACAGATTGGCCGACCGACTACCGCCCACCCATAACTCGGCACCAGCGAGCGCACCGTGTTCGTGCAGCTTATCGGTCATTAAGCGATGCGATTTAATATCGTTTTTATCCCACAGCGAATGCGACGGGTGGGGCGTATCGTCAGATGCGGGGTGTATCGAACAATACTCGGTGCAAACCACACCCCATCCACCCTCGGCTTTGATACCTCTCAATTCGGCGACCATGCGCGGTCGTAACCAGCCCATGCCGGTGCAATGCGGCACCTGGTAGAATCGGTTTTTGGCCGTAACCGGGCCGATTTTTACGGGCTCGAATAGAATGTCGTAACGAGGATCGCGTTTGTTCATTGTTAGATATCCAGTACTGTTCGGTTGCACTTAGCTAAGCAATTGACCAGGTAGTTCTCGTTTAAAAGGAACTGCGTTACTCTCAGGTTCGTCGAGCTTGCGCGCGTAACGATGGCCACTCCATACCGCCGCCGCAATCGTACCGGGCGATAAATTATCACCAATTTGCGTCACCGATTTAACTCCAGCTGCATCCAGTGCCGACTGGTTTTCGATTAGCTGCAAGTATAGCTCGTCTTCAGGGTGACGCATGGTGACTAGCACGACACTATCAGCGGCGATGGTTTCGCGCGCATCGGTATAGGTGCAGGCTATTTCGACTTCGTCAACGCTTATTCTGGTTAAATTGCGATGGGCTCGAATAACAATGCCCATTTCCAGTAATCGAGTCTGAATGCGTTCCTGTTCCAGTGTCAAATGCGTCCAGTTGGATGCATCTGCGGCAGGTGTCACTAACGAAACTTCGTGGCTTTCGCCGCGTAATTTCTCCGCCAGCAGTCCGCCCATGTAATAGTGGTCGTCGTCAAATATGACGATTTTTCCGCTGGGTTTAGCACCCGCCATGATATCGTCTGGTGTGTAAATGTGGGCAGCGGGCGCGCCCTCGATTGCCACGTGATTGGCACGACCTCGCCCATCATTCACCCATTTAGAACCATTGGCAAGGACGACATGTTGGAATTCAAATTCGAGAATTTGCTCGGCAGTGAGGCGATTATCCATATAGATTTCGACATTGGAGAGCTTGTGTAACTGTGCTTCTCGATAGTCACGCACGCGTATCCACTCGCTCAGTCCAGGCAGGCGGCATTCATTGACGACACGTCCACCCAGTTCGGTAGTGGCCTCTGCCAGTATTACCTGGTAGCCGCGCTTTCCCAATGCCTGTGCGGCTTCGAGTCCCGCCGGCCCGGCACCGACGATTAACACGCTATCGTCACTTTTCTTTGGCGCGATATTTTCCGGATGCCAGCCGCGTCGCCACTCTTCACCCTGAGTCGGGTTTTGTGTGCAACGAAACGGCGTGCTGGTGAAGTCGGCAGTGACGCAAATATTACAGCCGATGCATTCACGAATATCTTCGAGTCGGTTTTCATCGATTTTATTGGGCATAAATGGATCAGCGATCGATGGTCTCGCCGCACCGATTAAATCTAGTTTGCCACCTTTAATGAGAGACACCATTTTATCCGGCGAGGTATAGC
>JAUVCH010000006.1 GCA_030595795.1 Gammaproteobacteria bacterium | reverse complement strand
ACGCCTATCCGGTATACCGCGAAGGCACCATCGAAAGTTCGCTATTCGAGGCCGCTGCTGAGAGCAATATTCCAGAGAGCGTCATTATGGATCTCGCCAGTATCTTTGGCTGGGACATCGACTTTTCGCTCGATATTCGCCAGGGAGATCTCTTTGGCATCATCTATAACGAACTTTATAAAGACGATGTTAAAATCAGAAATGGTCGAATTCTCGCGGCAGAGTTTGTTAACAATGGCAAAACCTATCGCGCGGTCTATTACACCGACCCGAAGGGTGATGGCGATTATTTCGATGAGTCCGGCAAGAGTATGCGAAAAGCATTTTTGCGTAGCCCGGTTAAATTTGCACGGGTTAGTTCTCGCTTCAGTAATAAACGCTGGCACCCAGTACTATCTAAGTGGAAATCCCACAAGGGTGTCGATTATGCCGCCAAACGTGGTACACCAATACGCGCATCGGGCGATGGTAAAGTAATCTCCGTCGGCGTCAAAGGTGGTTATGGCAAAGCCATCTTTATCAGGCATGGCGGTCGATATACCACTGTATATGGCCATATGAATGGCTTTGCTCGCGGCATTCGATCGGGCACCAAAGTCAAACAGGGGCAAATTATCGGCTATGTCGGTAGTACAGGTTTGGCCACTGGCTCCCACCTGCATTACGAATTTCGAGTTAACGGCACCCACGAAAACCCACTAACCGTGAGCCTACCCGAGGCCAAGCCGGTTCACCCGTCCTATCTGGCGCATTTTCAGGAAAAAACCAGCGTATACCTGTCGATGTTGCAATTGATGGAAACCACGGTAGCTGCTAACACTAACTAATTGTGGTGGATCAGGTCTCCAACATATACATCGGTTTAATGTCTGGAACCAGCCTGGATGGCCTCGATATTGCTATAGTAGACTTTACCAGCCATCCACCCGAATTAATCCACTGTTGCACCTGGCCCTATGATTCGTCATTACAGCAACGCCTCCGCGAGTTAACCCGCTCGGAAACAACCACGATCGACAGCCTTTGTCGGCTCGACATCGAAGTAGCCAGATTTTACGTAGAAGTTGTCAATCAAACACTCCAGTCGTTAAATATTAATACTGATTCGATACGCGCGATTGGCAGCCACGGACAGACCATACGCCATAGTCCGGTGATAGATCCAGCCTATACCCTGCAAATCGGCGACCCGAATACCCTGGCAGCGCTTACTGGAATCACTACAGTTGCTGACTTTCGACGCCGTGATATGGCTCTCGGTGGACAGGGCGCACCATTGGCACCGGCCTTCCACCAGTTTTTATTTCGCTCCTCACAATATAACAGAGCCATAATCAACATCGGCGGAATCGCAAACATTACCTACTTGCCCGCCGATCCTGGCCAGGATGTGCTTGGTTTCGATACTGGCCCAGGCAACACTTTTCTGGATTTCTGGGTACACCGCCAGCGACAAACCCGGTATGACAGCAATGGCGATTGGGCCGCAAGTGGACAGGTAATCGACAAATTACTAAAGGCCATGCTAAAGGAAGAAGAATACTTCGCCCGACCGCCAGCGAAATCGACTGGTACCGAGTATTTCAGCCCAGCCTGGTTAGAGCGTTATCTCGATAAGGCCTATCTTGATAAGGACTCTCCCGCAGTCGATGTTCAGGCAACACTGGTTGAATTGACCGCGACTACCATCGCAACCGGCATCAAACAATTACCAGAGGCTGTCGAGAATTGTTTCGTTTGCGGCGGCGGCGTACATAACCGTTATTTGATGCAAAAACTGCAGGAAAAACTGCCGAGTAGCAAGGTCTCGAGCACTGCCGAATTAGGCATGAATCCAGACTATGTAGAAGCTGTAGCTTTCGCCTGGCTGGCACAGGAAACACTACATCGCCGACCCGGCAGCCTCCCAAGCGTGACACAGGCTAGTTTTCCTGCAATCCTTGGTGGAGTTTTTGCGGGTAAAACAGGCATTTAACTCGTCTGAACTTAAGCCCCAAAAAACTATGAACTATTTTTCATTTTGACAGAAACCTATGTCGCGTTCCCCTGTCTATGCACTATACTAAACAGGCAATTCAATTTACTAAAATGCGAGTAACCCAATGAAAATGACATGGAGTATGTTAATTTTACTGGCAGCAGGGATAACGCAGTCCAGTATCGCCTATGCAGATTTCGTCGGTATCAATATCGACGATAACCGCTGGCTAAAAAACCAACCTAAATCAATCAATAGCTACTACGACTCGATTGACCTAATCGATAATCTTGATAACGATGATAGATCTCAGTCACTGGTACTAATCCTCGAACACCGCATTTCGGCGATTCCGAACCTCATATATCAGAGTTACAACCTGAACAGCTCCGAATCAAATAGATCGGCACTCAATCCAGGCATCGATGGAGCGGGTGTTACTTCGGGGAATCGACTGCCGTCATCATTCAGCCTGTCGCAGGACGACATCGTTCTCTATTACGAATTATTGAATAACGACCTGAATCTTGATATGGGCATTGACCTGAAGCGCTTCAACGGAGAGGTCGAATTCTCTGGTATCGACAGTAGCGCTATCAGGTTAGATGAAACCATACCGTTACTCTATTTATCTGCCCGTTATGATTTACCCTACGATGGGTTTTATTTAGGAGCTCACTTCAACAATTTTAGTCTCAGCGACAGTATCGTCGAAGATTCAATGATCAAATTCGGTTATCAATCGGATGCCGGACTCGGATTCGAAGGTGGCCTGAAGTCGTTTTCCTACGAGTTTGATGATACCGACACCAATCTGGAATACGATGGTTTGTTCTTAAACGGTTATATTCAGTTTTAAGAAAACAGAAGAATTCAGCCAAAAAAAGCAGGCTCGCGGCCTGATTTTTTGTGAACCTCTGAAATTAAGACTAAATCGAGAACGAAGCCCCACAACCACAGGTAGACTTAGCATTAGGGTTATTAACTACGAACATAGAGCCTTCAAGTCCATCGGTAAAATCAACTTCTGATCCAGCGAGATACTGGTAGCTCATCGAATCGATGACCAATGTTGCACCATCGGTTTCAACCGTCCGGTCATCGTCCTTAACTTTCTCCTCTAGCGCGAAGGTATACTGGAACCCAGAGCACCCACCGCCATAGACCGAGACGCGCAATTTAAGATCCGGATTGCTCTCTTCTTCCATCAGGGCATGCAGCTTACGTGCTGCAGCGCTGGAAAAATCGAGCACTGTACTGGTGACGGGTTTCGCTGTCATACCAAAATTGGCATCGATCGTTATATTAACCATAATTTACTCTGTCGAGTTGATACGCCATTTAAACGTTATTACTACCCAGAGAATGATGCCATTTTGACAAAATTCAAGGTTTTACGGATCTATTTTTCTGTTGCGGCTTCACTATTTTCATTCCATTGCGTTGATTTATCTTCGATAGCTTTCTGGGGCTGCAAACCGTCTGGCCGATGCACAAGGCCACCATTCACTTCAGCACCAATCGCCATTTCGATTAAATTATAGTAAACACTGCCCTTTATTCGTGACTTAGGTGCCAATTCAACACGAATAGATCCATACACATCACCCACAATTTCTCCATTCAATACCATATTAGGCACTTTCACTTCGCCTTCAATTCGACCGTACTCGCTCAAAATAAGTATCGCGGTACTGCCTTCCTCAGCAACCACACTGCCATTGATTTTACCATCAACGTGGAGGCCACCGGAAAATATCAAATCGCCATTGATTTCGGTACCCTGTCCAATCAGGGTATCGATACGTGCTGCACTAAATGCTTTCTTTTTACCAAACATGCTTAAAGGTCCTCGGACACCACACGTGTCCATGAAATCGTTTCAGTTACTGATTCTACCTTTTTTGTCGATGGAATAATGTTAATTTCTACCTCATAAGGCGTAAAAGTTTCAGGTAATACCATTTCACCTTCAAACACCTGAAAATATCGAAATGAAAAACTATCTACTTTCCCATTATTTTCCTTCTTAATATCCATCAGCCTTAATTCAGCACTGCCGCTACTATTTTCACCCCGAATAATCACAGCAAATTTGCCCTTCACTTTTCGAGTACTTTTACCGTTTTTAGTTAATACAACCTTGTAGCCAAACAAATTCTGAGAATTTTTGGACGACAGGTCGAAACTCTGCAAATTAACCCCTAAAGCCGCCGAACTAGGGGAAACTATGCCCTGATAAAACACCAATTCTTCTTTTAATTTGAGAATTTCTCTCTGGTTCTTAATCAGCGACTGATTCGCCAACAGGTAGGCATCGTGTTCGATTTTACTGTCACCATCAAGCTGGGCATTCTTCTTTACCAGACTGCTATTTCGGGTTTCCAGATCAGCAATCTGGCTCAACAGGGTTTCACGCTCGAGAAGTAAATGTTCGAGTTCGTAAGACTGATAGCCGCGGCCAATGGTAAAAAAACCAAAGAACAATACTAGAATAATGGCCCCACCTAGCCATATTTTCCAGGGTTTATACTGCTTTACCTGAAAACCGCGATGACCGTAACTCAAGGCATCATTCCGGGTGAGTCGAGACCTGTAGTTTCGTCGATATCAAACATTAAATTCATATTTTGCACGGCTTGACCGGCGGCTCCTTTAACCAGATTATCGATCACCGATAGCACCACATATTTATTACTTTGCTCCAGATAATGTACCGCAATGCGGCAAAAATTAGCGCCTTTGACGCTACGCGTTTCAGGATGCGAGCCCGCAGGCATGACATCGACAAAAGCCTCATCACGATAGAAATCTTCAAAAATCTGCTGGACATTACCATCGCTACCTTTGCCATCGGCATAAACCGTCGCGTGTATACCTCGGATAATGGGTAGTAAATGCGGCGTAAATACCAGATCTGCCGATGGCGACACCGATTTTAATACCTGCTGAATCTCTGGTAAATGGCGGTGTCCGGCTACGCCATAGGCCTTAAAGGAATCAGTAATTTCGCAAAATGCGGTTCCGACATTGGCTTTACGTCCGGCACCACTAGCACCCGATTTGCAATCCGCAATAATACTTGTCGGCTCTATTAATCCATGCTCCAGAAGCGGCAACATTGCAAGAATAACTGCTGTTGGATAACACCCAGGATTAGCAACCAGTCGTGCCGATCTGATGGTATCGCGATTCATTTCTGGTAAACCGTACACGGCTTCTTCGACCAGGTCAGGACAGGTATGTTTTTCACCATACCATTTTTCCCAGAGCGGAATATCCTTAATTCTAAAATCAGCCGCCAGGTCGATCATCTTGATACCTGCCGACAACAGAGTTTCGGCTTCATTCATCGCCGTAGCATTGGGCGTGGCGAAAAATACCAGGTCGCAATCGCGATAGGCATTCATACCAGGCTCGCTAAAATTGAGATCGACAATACCGCGAAGATTGGGGTATTCGTCTGCCACCGCCGTACCTGCGTTTGAGCGAGAGGTAATAGCTTGCAGGCGAACCTGGGGGTGAACAGCAAGCAATCGCATGAGTTCAACCCCTGTATACCCGGTACCTCCGACAATACCCACCTTAATCATTTTGCTAACGAAACCTTTGTGGTTAAAATGAAGGCCGCATTATACATAGATCACTTGCTCAAACCATCGGCTAACTTCGAAAACAGACTGCTAATTGTAGCGAAATAGGTAATAGTTTGCTTTCTCCACCAATCACTCACCAGGACTACAAATGATCTGGGTAAAAGCATTACATATTATCTTCATGGTGGCCTGGTTTGCCGGGCTATTTTATCTGCCTCGACTATTCGTTAACCATGCCATGAGTAACGACTCAGCGGTTCAGGCGCAGCTCGCAATCATGGAGAAAAAACTCTACCGCTTCATCACACCGTGGATGTTGCTAACGCTGATATTTGGCTTCTGGTTGCTATTCGATTATGCCTGGCAAGCCTACGCGACGATGTTGTGGTTGAAAATCAAATTGATTCTTGTGGCGATTCTGGTGGCATACCATTTTTACTGCGGAAGAATCATCCGCCAGCTTGCCAGTAATTCCAACAGGCGCGGCCATGTCTGGTTTCGCTGGTTTAATGAATTTCCGGTAATTATCCTGTTTATTGTTGTTATTTTAGCGGTTGTTAAACCGATATAAAATAAATCCCAGCAAAATTAATATGCAGACGAGGCACAAAATGAACGCCCCAATTTATCTCGATTATAACGCCACCACGCCAGTAGACCCTCAGGTCGCAGACGCTATCGAGCCCTATCTGCGTCAACATTTTGGTAATCCTTCTTCTTCTCATGTCTACGGTCGGAATGCGCATCAGGCAGTCGATAGGGCACGCGAGCAGGTGGCCAGATTAATCGGCGCACAGGCTGACGAAATCATTTTTACCGGTTGCGCGACCGAGGCTAATAATCTGGCCATTCGTGGTACCGCTCGGGCGCTACGTGATAAGGGTCGACACCTGATTACCAGCGCGGTTGAGCACCCTGCTGTGGAGCAGCCATTTCAACGCCTAAGCGAAGATGGCTGGGAAGTGACGATAATCCCGGTCGATAGCTACGGTCGGGTCGACCCTGCAAAGCTGTCTACTGCGCTACGTGATGATACAGTCCTGGTTTCCATCATGCATGCCAACAACGAAGTGGGGACCATTCAGCCTGTTGAGGAGATTTCAGCAATGACTCGCGCGCGAGGCATTGCATTACACACCGACGCCGCTCAATCTATGGCAAAAATTCCTGTTTCAGTCGATGATCTCGGAGTCGATCTTCTAACCCTGGCTGGGCACAAGTTTTACGCTACCAAAGGAGTAGGTGCACTGTACGTACGCCGGGATACACCGCTATTGCCGGTATTAGTGGGCGCCAGTCACGAAGCCGGGTTACGTCCGGGTACCGAGAATGTACCCGCCATCGTTGGTCTTGGCGAAGCGGCTCGCATCGCCTATGAACGAGAACCTGAAAAGATACAGGAATTACGCCTGCTGCGAGACCAGTTACACAATCGACTGGCAGAAGCTATTCCCGGAATGCAGTTGAATGGTCATCCCGAACAGCGGCTGCCCAATACCCTTAATTTTTCCTTTCCGGGAGTGAACGGCCGGGACCTACTAGCTCATGCAGCGAACGAAGTGGCCGCTTCGGTCGGGTCGGCCTGCCACGAGGACGATGATACGGTGAGCGGAGTACTGGGTGCGATGGGCATTGAAGTAGACCGCGCGCGTGGCGCAGTACGCCTGACACTCGGCATGGCTTCCACCGAGCTAGAAATTGAACGGGCCAGTGAAGCGCTGATTAGCGCCTGGCAAACTATAACTAGTTAAGAAGGATCTGCAGGTTCATCTTTACCGCGCCATTCCCGACGATTAATGGCATAGCCACTAATCTTACCAACAAAGGGCAGCATCAGCATTCCGGGTAAGCGGTCGACCTGCGCAGGATCTCGGTAGTGATGAATACCAATCACCATGCCTTCGTGACCACCCCTGGGCTGGGCACGATAAGTACCAAACAGCCGATCCCACCACGGCAGGCTAAAACCAAAATTACTGTTGGCCTCATCGTCTTCGACCGAATGGTGTACGCGGTGCATGTCCGGTGTCACTACTACCCAGCGTAGCAATCGATCGAACTTTTTTGGAATTTTAAGGTTGCCGTGGTTAAACATCGCGGTCGCATTCAGCACTATCTCGAAAATAATAACCGCCACGACAGGCGCACCCAGTAGCATAATCGTGGCAAACTTAATCAGCATGGAGAGGATAATTTCCAGCGGGTGGAATCGAGAGCCGGTAGTGACGTCATAGTCGAGGTCTGCATGGTGCACTCGGTGCAAACGCCATAGCGCAGGTATGGCATGCACCATGACATGTTGCAGATAAATAATGAAATCCATCGCCACGATGGTAATAATAACCGATAGCATAAAAGGCACTTCGTAATAATTTAGTACCCCCCAGCTCTTTTCGTCGACAACAAGTGCCACACCAACCGCTGCAGCCGGAAATAAAAACCGCAATACCAGAGTGTTTAGAAATACGAGCCCGAGATTATTAGCCCATCGAATGCCCTTCGAAATCGTTGGCAAACGCCGGGGTGAAAGCATTTCCCAGATTGCAATAACGGCAAAAGCGCCAAAGAAGAAGCTCAATCGGATCGGGACTTCATTCTGAATAAGCCAATCGGTCCAGTTCATAATCGCTTATTTTCCCGCACGGATTAACCCACCCAGTTCTCTTTGATCCAGTTTACTGGCATACAGCTCCCGCACATGCGCTGGATCGGTCATCAATATAGCTTCGGCTAGCATCGATTCCAGTTCCACAAGACTAAAGGTTTTAATCACTTTTTTGGCTTTTAGCAAACTCCCGACACTCATCGACAGGCTTTCGATTTTCATTCCCAGAAGCGCCATCACTCCCAACGGGTCACCTGCCATTTCACCGCAGACACTGACTGGCGTACCAGACTTGGCCGCACCTTCGACAATCTGACACATCGCCTTTAACACGGCAGGATGTAGCGATGAGAACAGTTCCGCCACATTTTCATTGTTACGATCGACCGCTAACAGATACTGCGTCAGATCGTTAGTACCGATCGATACAAAGTCCACCAGACTACAGATGTCTTCTATCTGATAGACCGCCGAAGGCACTTCGATCATCGCTCCTATCTGGGGCATTTGTAATGGCTCTCCGAGCTCATCTTCGATTTCATCCTTTACTCGGTGTATCAGTTTCAGTGAATCTTCCAGTTCGCTCTGGCCACTGATCATTGGCAATAATATCTGTAAATTATTCTGCCCGATATTTGCGCGCATCATCGCACGTACCTGGGTGACGAATATTTCAGGATGGTCAAGCGTAATTCTCACGCCACGCCAGCCCAGGAAGGGGTTTGCCTCTTTGATCGGGAAGTAACTCAATGGCTTGTCACCACCGACATCCAGCGTTCTTAATACGACCGGCATACCATTAAAAGTTTCCAGTACATTACGGTAAATATGATACTGCTCTTCCTCGCTTGGAAATCGATCACGGATTTGAAACGGAATTTCGGTTCGATACAGGCCGACGCCTTCAGCACCACTGCGCAAAGAGGGTGTGTGATCGGCCATTAACCCTGAATTCACGTATAGAGATATTCGATGGTTATCGGTTGTAATAGCAGGCTCATTTTTGAGACAGAGCAGATCTTTTTCGATTTCTTCTTCTTCGCGTAAGTATTTTTCGTATTCAGTCAGCAATTTTCGGTTTGGATCGACGTAGGCAAAACCACCGTAACCGTCGACAATCACCTGTAAACCATCCATCTGCTTCACGGGTAAATTCGACATACCCATGACCGCCGGAATGCCCAACGCATGCGCGAGTATGGCCACATGCGAGGATCCGCTGCCATGCGCGGAAAGAATCGCACAGAGACACTCCAGTGGCACATCGGCTAAATCGGTGGCAGTAATTTCATCACCAACTAGCACGGTGCGGTCAGGAAAATCGATATATGGGCTTTGCTCCAACATCAGCTTACGTAGTACCCGACGACCCAGATCGCGTATATCATTGGCACGCTCCGCTAGATATTCGTCCTCCATTTGATCGAACACACAGGCATGATCCTCGACCGTGTCACGCCAGCTCGCTGGCGCCCAGTTGCCTTCGCCAATTCGCTTATGCGTATCGTCGATGAGCGAACCGCTATTGAGCATTTGCGCGTAGGCGACAAATAGCGCACATTCTTCCTCGGGCAGAGCGCCGCGCATGCGATCGGCCTGATCGGTTAAATCATCGTGAACTTTGCGAATCGCATCGTTAAAACTGCGTAGTTCCGGCGCCTGATCTGTTACTTTTTTATCCGGTACAGATTCCAGTTTGACCCCACGATTAAGCACGATAGCCTCGCCAATCGCCATACCCGGCGACCCTGCAACGCCCTTAACAATGTGGGTAGTTGGTTCGCTTTTGGTCTCACCGATAAGTTTGAAGCGGCCCTGACTCTCGACATGCTCTATCGAAGTAGCTAATTGCGCCGCCAGCGTTGCCAGGAAGGCTTCATCATCTTCGTTGAAGGCATTTTCAGCTCGTTGAATCGCGATCACGCCGAGTACTTTCCGATGTGAAACAATCGGTACACCGAGATAAATCGGGAAGCTGGTTTCACCAGAATCGGGAACCAGGATGAAATTTTTATGTTCGGTGGCGTTAACCAAATTAATCGGTTCGGCACGCTCGGCAACTACGCCGATCAAGCCTTCACCGAAACGCCGCTGCACCTGATTGATATTTTCCGGGTTAAGGCCATAGCTGGCCTTTAATACCAACACCGGTGGCTCAGTATTTGTGGCGAGGAAGATAGTACAGGCGTTTGCGACCAGGTCCTTGATGAGGCGTCCGGCGATCAAATCGAGAGCATGTTGGGTATCGGGCGAGCGACCGACTTCCTGGATAATACTCTGCAATCTATGGATCATCGTTGACACTAGTGACGAACTCCCGGCATATTCCTCAGGCCCTTTGGTTATTTATTGTTAACCCGGCAGATTATAAATTGATGACAGATTCGAATCGAACCTGAGTATGGCAATATCTAAACGCCAGTATTAGCAAGATTATCAGCCATTGGCAAGCGAGATTCGAGCTGTGCAAGCGCACATTGATAGACTCGACGTTTGAAAAATACAACATTTTCGACGGGATGCCAGTAATCAACCCATTTCCAGTGGTCGAATTCTGGTTTGTCGGACACAGCAAAATCAAACGCATTTTCGTCGGCACGCAACTCCAGCAAATACCAGATTTGCTTTTGTCCGATACAACGCGGCGATGAATTTTTACGGATTAGACGTCGAGGCAATTTATAGCGTAACCAACTATTGGTCGAGGCGAGCATGCCGACATCGGTCTGTTTCAGACCGGTCTCTTCCCATAATTCGCGATACATAGCCTCGTTGGCGGTCTCTCCCGGACTGATTCCACCTTGCGGAAATTGCCAGGCATCCTGCCTTACACGGCGCGCCCACATCACCTGCCCCTGCTGATTGCAGAGGATAATGCCTACGTTTGCCCGATAACCATCACTGTCAATCACGTCGCCAACCTGTCCCGATTCCTATAGTATTCTGTGATCGATATTCTGACATAGAAAAACCCGCACACCAACTCAAACTGGGGACTTACTTAGGCAATGGCACTGGCAATTTTTGATCTCGACCACACGCTGTTAAACGGCGATAGCGACTACCTCTGGGGCGAGTATATGGTCGCCAATAATATTGTCGACGAAGCGGAATATCAGCGACTTAACCAGTTATTTCTCGAAGATTATCAACGCGGTGAGCTCGACAACCATCAATATTTACAATTTGCCCTGCAGCCCCTTACCCTGCATCCGATTGAGAAACTCTATGACTGGCGGCAAGATTATATCGAGAACTGGATAAAACCCAGAATAGCGACAGGCACCTCTGATTTGCTCAAAAAACATCGCCAACAGCGTGATGAATTGATTATTGTCAGCGCGACCAATCTATTTATTACCGCACCGATCGCCGAACTGCTCAATATTCCTAACATCCTGTCTACCGAACCCGAGATTATCGACAACCGCTATACCGGCAACTACCTCGGTACACCGACTTACAAAGAAGGTAAGGTAACCGTTTTAGCACAGTGGTTAGAATCACGCGATCATAGCCTGGATGACAGCTATTTTTATAGCGATTCGATTAACGACCTACCGTTACTGGAACAGGTCAGCCAGCCAGTCGCGGTTAACCCTGATGAGCCCCTAAGCCAGATAGCAAACCAACGTAACTGGCCAATACTGGATTTACGCGCCTGACCTTAAGCCTTCGGTAGCGTAACGCCTTTTTGCCCCTGGTACTTACCACCACGATCCTTGTACGAGGTTTCACAAACCTCGTCGGCCTCAAAAAACAACATTTGCGCGATGCCCTCGTTGGCATAGATTTTCGCAGGTAAGGGCGAAGTATTGGAAAATTCCAGCGTGACGTGACCTTCCCACTCGGGTTCCAGTGGCGTTACGTTGACAATAATACCGCAGCGCGCGTAGGTCGATTTACCCAGACAAACCGTTAAGACGCTGCGCGGAATGCGAAAATACTCAACCGTACGCGCTAACGCAAACGAGTTCGGCGGGATGATACAGACATCGGATTCGACATCGACAAAGCTATCATCATCAAAATTCTTCGGATCAACGATGGCCGAGTTAATATTCGTGAATATCTTGAATTCATTCGCACAACGCACATCGTAGCCGTAGCTCGAAGTGCCATAGGAAATGATCCGACCACCGTCCAACTCTCGCACCTGTCCCGGTTCATACGGCTCGATCATACCTTCCGACTCGGACATGCGCCGAATCCAGCTATCTGATTTAATACTCAAAAATATTTCCTGTATAAAAATTTGCGGCAGTATATCGCTAAATTGGTTTGTCGCGGAAATATTCAAACAAATAGTCACTTAACATTTTCACGCGACGGGAAACCATTCTACCAGGTGGGTAAACTGCATACATACCGACTGAAGGTCTGGTGCACTCGCCGAGTACCGGTACCAATTCCCCACGATCAATATAAGGCTGCAAATAAAACAACGGCCCCGCCGTAATACCAAGGCCATTGGCGGCCATTTTTGCCAGTAGTTCGCCATTATTCGCACTGATGCGATATTTCACGCTCGGGCTGACACGTTCTCCACGATATTTGAACGACCATTGTCGGCCCGGTGTCAAATTGCTGTAGACCAACACTTCGTGGTCAGATAGCTCAGTCGGATGCAGCGGCTCACCCTGTTTTCGTAAATAGTCGGGGCTCGCGCAAATAACCATGTTGACGGTGGATAGCTTACGCGCAATCAAGCTGGAATCCTGTAAGTCGCCAATCCGTATCGCCATATCATAACCCTCTTCGACCAGATCCATTTGCCTGTCATTCAATTCAACGACGATTTCGAGATTGCTATGCTCGGCCATAAACGCCGCTATCGGTTCTGCTAGATGACCAATACCCATCCCCAGCGGAGCAGCTAGTTTTATGCGACCAGACAAATCGCATTGTGAGTCGGACACCACCTGCTCAGCATCGCTTAAATCCGATAGCAGGCCCACGGCGCGTTGATAAAAGTGCTGCCCCGCATCGGTTAGTGATAACTTGCGGGTGGTTCGCTGCATCAACTGAACGCCCAGGCGTTTCTCCAGATCGCTAACCCGCCGACTCAATACCGATTTGGCAACCCCGCTACGCTCGCTGGCGGCGCTAAAACCATGTTGATCGACCACGGCGACAAAAGCTTCGAGTTCCTCAAATTTATTCATACACCTCCTTTTTAATCAGGAAATAATAGTTCACACGTATCAACATAATTTGTTTATAATCCTTAGAGTTAGAAAAAATTATTATTAAGAATTAAATTCCGAAAACTACGGTTATCTATCATGAATGATTCGACCCAGGGTAAAAAGAAAGGCTCCAGGATCGCCAGAAAATTTAACTCCCTGTTATTTTTCCTTTACCTCGTCATTATCCTGTTATCAATACCATCTACATATTTTATAACTGAGCAACAGATAAACGAACAGGCGAATAGCGAATTATCTTTACTGGTCGACATGATACGCGCGGTCAGGAACGTTGTCAGAGAAGATACTCGACCGCATTTTCTACCTCAGGGCGTGTTTTACCCACCGGTTGTATCTTCGACGGTTATGGCGAAAACCGTTGCCAGCAAATTTGCCAAGCTTCGTCCTGAATACTACATCAGAATTATTTCCGACAATCCACTGAACAAGGAAAATCTGCCCAATAGTGTAGAAAACAATATTCTCGCCCGCTTTCGGGCTAGCGACAAGCCCGAGAAAATTATTGAAACCGGGATTTTACGGAATCAGGATTATCTAATCTCAGCAGCACCAGCAGCTGCAAAAAAGGGTTGCCTGGTATGCCACGGCACGGTAGCCGCTGCACCGACTGAAATAGTCAAACAATATGGAGGCGATAGTGGCTTCGGATATAGGATAGGAGACATTGTTGGCGCTAGCGTTGTCGGCGTTCCGCTAGCTAACTTGAACGAACTGGTATTGACTCGCAGTCTCTATATCATGGCTATATTGACGGGACTATTTGCCTTTATTTTCCTAACGATAAACGTCCTGGTGAAGCGCTCAATCATCACGCCATTGTTAACCATCTCAGAAGCCGCACAGGCAGTCAGTCGCGGAAAGATCAACGAATCCATCAATGTTGATCGAAATGATGAAATCGGCGAACTGGCCCACTCTTTCGAATTAATGCGCCGAAGCCTGATTGGAATCGTTAAAAAAATGCGCGCGGAAAAAAAGTAGCCAACTTATCATTTTTACTCCGATAGAAATGAAATGACCGCCGAGCATAAAAAATATAAATTATCTTCAGTCTTCAAAAAGCTTGCCAATGAAGCAAGCACGGGCACGCTGGTCTGTGTCAATGAAAATCAATTGCAGGGTCGTATTTTCTTCCGCGAAGGCCAGCCCGAACTCGCCAGGTGCCGCAACTTGCAGGGAAAAGAAGCAATTGACCTGATTAATGAAAGCCTGTTGGTGTCACTAAGATTTAACCGTGATCAGAACCTTGTCACGTTAGCCGAAGGCGAGAGCGATATAAGCCTAACCTCACCAAATGCTGAACCACCTTCTCTCCAGGTAACCGAGACAGAGTACGAGTCCCTGGTCGATATATCCTCACTCGCCCAACTTTCGGGAGACGAGAGACTAGAAGCGCCTTTAACCGTCGAAACAAAAATCATCATAGCCGAAGAATTAACCGAGCAATTAGGCCCATTAGCAGGCATTCTAGTCGATGAACTAGATGATAACACCAGACTGATTGACGCCTTGAATACCCTGTCACGCGATATCGGTAATCTCGATGCTGCCATGCAGTTTCTCGAAAAAGTAAAAGAAAGAATTTAATTCCAGCCTCCGATCTTACGGAAGATAGCGATACCCCAGTCCCTTCCATCTGGTAATGATTATCCCAGTTTTAGCAATAGTATTTTCATAATAGACATATTTATCCAGAATACAAACACAATAATAATACCCTCGTTCTTAACCAGGAGACAAACAAAATGAACAAAGAAATAATTAACAACCTGTCGACTCTCGCCGGACGATCCTTAATTGCCATTATGTTTATCATGGCCGGCTACAGCAAAATCGGCGGCTTCGAAGGAACACAGGGCTATATGGAATCGATGGGTGTACCGGGGATGCTATTACCGGTGGTCATCGCGCTTGAATTACTCGGTGGCATCGCAGTGCTAGTCGGCTACCAGACCAAAATCGCTGCTTTTCTATTGGCTGGTTTCACCTTCCTGACGGCGATTATGTTCCACAGCGATTTCAGTCAGCAAATGGAAATGACCTTATTCATGAAAAATCTCGCCATCAGCGGTGCATTCCTACTTCTTTTCGTCCATGGCCCGGGCCAGTGGGCGGTTAACTCAAAAAATTAAAGGGAACCTACATGAAATCTTTAAATATTCTACGCCTCGACGCCAGTGCCAGTGTGGACGCCGAAGCCAGTTATAATAGCGCACAGTCACAAATCGAAAACCGCTTCGCCGCCTGATCACCGATAAATTAACAGGATAGAGAGATGACCACAGTCAGGAAAGTTGAACAATTAGTAACCGGAATGCCGGCCACCGATGGCGCAGGTGTCGAGCTAGTGCGCGTTATTGGCCAACCCAGGCTTATGGAACTCGACCCCTTTCTGCTACTCGATGCTTTTCGCTCGGATAACCCGGATGACTACATCGCCGGGTTTCCATCCCATCCGCATCGCGGATTCGAAACTGTGACCTATCTGCTAAACGGTCGGATGCGTCATCAGGATAATGCTGGTAATGACGGCGTGATCGAACCCGGTGGCATCCAGTGGATGACCGCAGGCCGAGGTATTGTGCACTCTGAAATGCCCGAACAGGAAGATGGAATGCTCGAAGGCTTCCAGCTCTGGATCAACCTGCCCGCCAGCCACAAAATGACGGAGCCGGGGTATCAGGAACACAGCGCCGCTGGCATTCCAGTCGAGTCAAGACCAGGCACCGTAATACGGGTTATTACCGGGGAAACTTCACAGGGTACCAAAGGGCCGGTCAACCAGCCCCTGACTGCCCCGATATACCTGGATGTCACGCTAGAAGCAAACACCGAATTTAGCGAGACATTACCCGAATCACATAACGCTTTTGTTTACGTCATAAAGGGTTCGTTAAGCCTTGATTCAAACAAATTGACACGCGACCAGCTGGCCGTATTAGGTAGCGGTGACTTCCTTAAACTCGATAGTGGTGATGAAGGTGCCAGATTTTTGTTAATCGCTGGAAAACCCCTCGGAGAACCCGTGCAACGCGCCGGACCGTTTGTGATGAATACACGTGAAGAATTGCAACAGGCCTATGCGGATTATCAGTCCGGACAGTTTTAATTAGCGCGCTTGCTGATATGGCTATTTAGCAGTCGCTTCATCGTAACAATTAACTCATCAAACAGGATCGGTTTAGATACATGCCCATCGGCCCCGGCATCGTAACATAGTTGGACGCTCTCAGGATCGGCACTGGCGCTCAATCCGATGATCGGGACGCCTTTCAGAGTATCGTCGGATTTTAATATTTTAGTCGCTTCGATTCCGTCCATAATCGGCATTCGAGTATCCATTAGAATAATATCGGGCATAAAACTACGCGCCATATCTATACCTAGTTCTCCATTTTCAGCTATTTTTACTTCGTGAACTTCACCAAAAAAACCTTGTACCAATGCGATATTGGCTTCACCGTCCTCAAATACAAGTATCTTGCAGCGACCGGGCAAATCCGAGGCTAGCAGCTTTAACGCATCTGTATCTGGTTTTGATTTTGATTTTGATTTTGCATCATATATTGGCAGCGTAAACCAGAAAGTACTGCCTTCACCTTTTATACTTTCAACGCCTAGATCACCACCATGTAACTCGACTAAACGGCTTGTGAGAGCAAGCCCAATGCCACTCCCGCCGAGCTCTCCATCTCGTATAGGGTCGACCTGGTGAAATTCCTTGAAAATATGTGCCTGATCTTCCTCATCAATCCCTTCACCAGTATCTTTCACAAGAACTTTTATAAATGAATTATCATGCCTGGAGGCGCTAAGTTCGACAGTACCCCCGTCATCAGTAAACTTAAGTGCATTAGTTAGCAGGTTCAGTAATATTTGTAGACAGCGTCGATGATCACCGTTTACGGTCAAATCTATATCCGTCGGAATTATCAAGTCGAGCTTCCTGCCGACAACCTTATCTCTGACCATGGTACCAGCGGCATCAAACAACATACCAAGAGTAACGGGTTCAAATACTAATTCGATAGCTCCCGAATCAATTTTCGACACATCCAGCAGGTCGTTAATTAATTCGAGCAGGTGGTTACCACTTTCATTAACATATTGGACATATTCGCGCTGCTTATCTGTTAAGGGATCAGCCATTTTCTGACTAATTAGGTCTGTAAAACCGATAATTGCGTTAAGTGGTGTACGCAATTCGTGACTCATAGAAGAAAGAAACCGACTCTTTTCCCGGTTCGCTGATTCCGCTGACTCCTTGGCTACAAGCAGTGCTCCGGTTCGCTCATTAACCTGTTCTTCCAGGTACTGTCGCTGTCTTTCCAACGTATCGCGCAGCTGTTCTGCAGCTCGAGCTGCTCGAATTGCCTCATAACTGAACGAGCCCAGGATGGTTCCGATTTCTTTATCCTGAGTCGTAAATGGTGGAGACGTCTTGTTATGAAACGTGACAACCCCCAACATATTTCCTGATGCGCCGGGTAGAGGCATAACCAGTAGCGAGCCATCCTTATATCCAGACCAACCACTTTCAGACAGGTTACTATTAGAATCAATACTTTGCACTAGAATAGGTGCACCACCCTCAAAGGCCTGTTCGATAATAGAGCCCTTGCGTAACGGAAAATCAATCCACTCCAATGCGTGCCCCGGATCCAGGGTATGCGCCAGTTTCAGGCCTGTTTTTTCCGCCAGATACATACTGCCACCCTCGGCGCCCATATTTCTCGCAAATTCTTCCAATAGTTGCGGTGCCATTTCTTCTAGTCCAGTGCAGCCTACAATTTTGCGCGTAGTATCAACCATGGTACGTAAGCGTTCGTTAAGTGCTTCGAGCTCCTGATTGCGTTGTCTGAGTAATTCTTCTGCCTGCTTTTTCCCGTTTTCCAACTTTTGCAGATCCCAGCAACGTTCGAGTGTCGCGAGCAAATCTTCCATATTGATGGGTTTGCGCAGGTAATCATAAGCGCCTTTTTTGACCGCCTGAATCGCTGTGTTCACATCCGCCTGGCCAGTCACCATAACACAACGAACATCAGGTCGAATCCGTCTAATGTCAGATATTAAATCTATACCGTTGTCGGGGCCCAAATGCACATCAATCAATGCAATATCAGCATCAAAATTTTGAATTATTTCCTGCGCGGTTTTGACACTATAGGCTGCTGCCGTTTGAAATCCATTGAGTTCGAGTGACTCACAGATACCTTCATTGTAGTCGCGATCATCATCGATGACTAAAATTCTGGACCCTGTACCTGATACCGGGTCACAGACAGCTGAAGCCAAACTCATATCGAATATATCCTTCTGGTCTCGATTACCTTAAGTTTTTAATGCAATCTAGCAATTTGTCCGGGTGAACTGGTTTACTGATAATATCTGTTAGCGCCATCGATTTCATTTCGGCGATTGCTTTAAACTCTTCGTCAGCAAAAGCAGTTATTACAACGACAGGCAAGTTTTCATCTACCGCTCTAATTTCTTTAAAAACGTCCAGTCCGGTAATTCCATTAAGCCTTAGATCAAGAAACACGACATCGATACCACCACCACGACATTTTTCTATCGCATCGGAACCATTAACACAATGCTTTACCCAATGCCCATTTTTCTCAAGCATCTCTTTTACCAAACTACCATAATCGGCATCGTCTTCGACTAACAGAACCCTGGAACCTTTTCCCAGGGAGCTGGCAAGATCGATAATCACATTTATGTCGAAAGGCTTTTTAAGTACGCCTAACGCGCCACCATCCATTGCTTCATCAAGTAAGTGTTGCAGGCTGTAACCCGTCATCATCATTACTCTGGCCTCAGGTTTAAGCGATCGAATTTCGAGAAAGCTTTCAACCCCATTTTTACCTGGTAATTTGACATCCATAAAAGTTAAATCGAAATCTTTTTCCTGAAACCTGGCAATCGCTTCCTCGCCAGAATTAGCAATTTCAACTTCGTGACCCTCTATCTCCAGGGTTTCAGCCAGGCCTTCGGCAAAATCCATGTCATCTTCTACGACAAATATTTTTAAACTATTCACTCAGTTTTTCCTCTGGTTTATCAATTGGCAGCCACAAGGTTACGGTTGTTCCTTCCCCTAACTGACTATCTATTTTCACTCTACCGTGATGTTGCTCAATCACTTTCTTCATAATCGGCACGCCTAATCCTACACCAAAGGCACGGGTGCTGAACATAGGTTCGAATATTTTTTCGAGATTCTCCGGACTTATTCCGGGACCCGAGTCTGCAATCTTGATTAGAATTTGATCATCGTTAGAGGAGGTCTTTATCGAAAGATTATAAGTCGACAGTTCTGCTTCACTTTCGATCATAGCCTGGCAGGCATTATTAACCGCGTTGAGCAAGCAGCCCTGGAAACGTATCTGGTCTAGTTGAGTGGCCTCTCCTGCATTCAACTCAACAGTCAAATTTATTAAAGGATCGAAGCTTTGATCATCCAGAACTTTCTTAATCCACTGGTCGATTTCGGTTCGCTTTACCTCAAGTTTGGGATCACGAGTAAAATCCAGCAACTCCTCAATAATATTGTCACATCGGTCAATACTACGTTCGGCACGATCAATCGTTTTCTGTATACCGACATTTTGACCGGCAAGCCGTTTATCAATCGAATATATAGCCGTTCTAATAGTGCCTAAAGGATTGCGAATTTCGTGACTTACGGTGGCGATAAGAGTCCCGAGGACCGCTAGTCGTTCGCTGCGTAACAAATCGCCCTGTACGGTTTCTATCTCTGTCTGGTATTCGTTGATATCAGTTGCCATCTGATTAAAAGCCTTGCCTAATTCACCAATCTCATCGCCAGAAGATACTTTAACCCTTTGATCGGTTCGGCCCTCGCCGAAACTACGTACCGCACTAATGAGTTCGTTAATCGGAACGGTAATCATATTACCAAAAAAGATAGCGGCCCCTAATCCAACCAATACTGCGGCGATGATGACGAATAATGCGAAGCTGGTAGATTCGATGCGGGTAGACTCAATTTCTTCATTATGAACCCTGACCAGATCTGATACTCGGTCATCGAGATTATCGCCAGTAACATCTACCTGCTTCCATCGATTATTTAAATCGTTGCGCAGTTCTATCAAGCCCAGCACTCGCTCGACTATTTCCAAATAATTTGACCGGATAATTTCGACCTGCGGTACAAACTTATTGACTGCATCGGGTTCTTCGACGATGTGTGCGAACAACAATTCAACAGAAGATAGAAATGCGTCAACCCTCTGATTTATCAAATCGATATTATTGTTAGTACCTAAAAGATAACTTTGCATGACCGTAATCAAGTCCTTTAAATCAATCCACGGGCTGTGAAATATCTCGGTGTCAGAGCCTGCTTCACTAGAACCATCTACTTCAATAGCCGGTGTTGCCTCATGGCCCGAATATTGCGGTTGGTGAGCGACTACAAGGTCATTTAATGCTTCTAAAGTTTGAGCTACAATCTGTGAAAGTTGTTGCTGAGACAACTTTTGTTTGTCGTAAGTATTAAATAGACCTTCACCGTTCTCGAAATAAACCTCACTCAGGGCCTGAATTTCATCCATTATCGCCTGTTCATCTTCGGGAGTGCCGCCATGTTTTACCTGATGCGCAACAAAATCCTGCCATTCGTTTTTAAAGTCCTGTGAGTGTTGGTCAAATTCTTCGCGATGCTCTTTATGTCCGAGCAAATAGGCATTGACGTCATGCACCAGATACTGGGTATTTTTAGCCATGGGGTTGAGGGAACTGAGTGCATCAGCAATTTCTGAAACCGCCTGAAGCTGTGACCAGATAGCGATGCCGGAGACCACGGTAATCAGGATTAACGCCGAAAACCCAACAGCCAATTTTCGCCGAATATTCCAGGAAGCCGAAAATTTTTCAGATTCCCTATTGTCCGCAACTTTATTTTGACTCAAAACATCCACCTCATTTCGAATATTCCCGGCTTCCGGTTAGTTCGTTTATTATTTTATTTATCCATTTAGTATAGATGACAAATGCCGTTTTTCTTAGATGACTACCGTGAATATGTATAGCTGAGCATTCGCTTGGTTTAATGTTTGATATGCCCTTTATTTTTTTAATCATTGCATCTGACCACGGCTAGTCTGCGAGCTCTCTAAATTTGCATATATTAGAAAATTCTAACATACTAGAATCTATTCATTTACAAGAACACCGAGTTGCCATGGCTCAGACAAAACCCATCCTCCAAGCCCAAATATTCTTCCTGTTATCGCTACTATCTTTGCCGTTATTGGCCCAGCAACCAGACCTGGAAACTGCTAATGCAACAATGGTAACCATGCCCCAGGAATATCGACTCGACGGGGTTATCGAAGCGGCTAAACAATCCACACTTTCGGCTCAAGTATCAGGGCGGATTGAGGCCATTAACTTCGATGTCGACGACAGAGTTAACAAAGGCGACGTTATCGTTCATATTCGTGATAACGAATATCGAGCGCGTTTACAGCAGGTAAAGGCGACACTAGCAGAGGCGCAGGCTGGTTTCGACGATGCACAAAGCGAATTCAAGCGGGTTAACGGGCTATATAAAGACAAGGTGATCTCGAAGGCCGGTTTTGATAAAGCTAGCGCTAATCTTGAATCAACCCGGGCACGTGTTGCGGCCAACCGAGCCAGTGTCAACCAAGCTCAGGAGCAACTCAATAATACTATTATTCGAGCGCCTTACAGCGGCATCGTAGTCGAACGCCACATCGAACTCGGCGAATTCACTAATACAGGCCAGCCTATTATGAGCGGTTACGCCGCCGGTAAGCTACGCGTGAATGTCAATGTGCCGCAATCAATTATCAGTGCAGTTCGCAAACATCGGGATGCGACTTTGGTGATTGATAAAAAACAATCACCAATCGAAATCCGTAAACTTACCGTTTTCCCGTTTGCCGATCCGAAAAATCACTCATTTAAGGTTCGGCTTGATTTACCAGAGATCGCTTCTAATCTGTTTCCCGGTATGCTGGTTAAGGTCGCTTTTGTTACTGGTGAGATCCAGCGACTGA
Source organism: Gammaproteobacteria bacterium (assembly GCA_030595795.1). Lineage (GTDB taxonomy): Bacteria > Pseudomonadota > Gammaproteobacteria. The sequence continues at coordinate 48,259 of JAUVCH010000006.1, read as the reverse complement.
TGATTCCAGTCTCTTCTTTGGTTCAACGTAGCGAAGTCGTCGGCGTTTACCTGGTGAACACAAAACGGCAGGTTATATTTCGACAGGTACGAGGCGGTATTTATCAGGGCGATAAGGTCGAAATCATTGCCGGGCTCGACGCCGGTGAATCGGTAGCACTCGACCCTGTGGCTGCTGGTATTCAACTAAAAGCTCAATGGAATTCTGCACAATGAGCCAGCAGTTGGGAATTTCGGGCTCGATTGCAAAGTTATTCCTGCATTCCGAAATCACGCCCTTGCTTGCTCTGGTGGGATTTCTGTTAGGAGTATTTGCGGTCATGGTAACCCCGCGCGAGGAAGAACCGCAGATTAATGTTACTTTTGCCAATGTGTTTATTCCCTTTCCGGGTGCCAGCGCGGTCGAAGTCGAGCAGGTAATCAGCACACCTGCTGAACAGGTTTTATCGGAGATTACCGGCATCGAACACGTTTACTCGGTTTCGCGTCCCGGCATGTCTATTCTCACGGTACAGTTTAAAGTCGGCGAAGAACGCTCAAAAGCGCTCGTCCGACTTTACAATAAAATATACTCGAACCAGGACTGGCTACCGCCGACTATGGGCGTCGGTCAGGCGATCATCAAGCCCAAGGGTATCGACGATGTACCCATCGTCTCAATCACATTGTGGACGAAGGACGAACAACGTGCGGGCTACGATCTGCTACAGGTTTCCCACGCCATCGAAGCCGAATTGAAACGCGTCAAGGGTACGCGCGATATTTACAGTATCGGTGGTACCGAACAGGTGGTTCGTATATTACTCGATCCACAATTACTCGCTGGCTACGATATCGATTTACAACAAATCAAGCAAGGCCTTGCTGCTGCTAATGTGTCACGCGATGCCGGAAACCTGGTTAAAAATAACCACGAAATCAGCATTCAGGCGGGCAATTTTCTCAGTACAGCCGATGAAGTTGAAAACCTTATCATCGGTTTGTCCCAGGGCCTACCGGTTTATTTACGCGATGTCGCAACGGTAGAGTCGGGGCATTACAGGGGTGAGCAGTTTGTCTGGTTTGGCACAGGCCCGGCTGCGGCGGATAAGAACATAGAGGGTAAAGGTCAGTATCCCGCCGTCACCTTAGCAATCGCCAAGAAGCCTGGCACTAACGCCATCGATGTCGCTGATCAGGTCATTTCACGCCTCGAAGCGCTGAAAGGCATCGTCATTCCCGACGGCGTCGAAACCACGGTGACCCGAAACTATGGTGCCACCGCCAACGAAAAAGCCACCACACTAATCAAGAAGCTGTTTTTCGCTACTGGTGTCGTGGTTTTACTGGTACTGGTGACGCTCGGTTTTCGAGAAGCCCTAATCGTCGGCGTCGCCATCGGTATTACTTTGGCGATGACGCTGTTCGCCTCCTGGGCATGGGGTTTCACCCTCAACCGTGTTTCGTTATTCGCCCTGATATTTTCCATTGGCATACTGGTCGATGATGCAATCGTCGTGGTTGAAAACATTCATCGCCACATGCAACTCGGCAAACAGTCGCTAGCCGAAGCTATTCCACTCGCCGTCGATGAAGTCGGCGGGCCGACCATTTTAGCCACCTTCGCGGTAGTCGCTGCACTGCTACCAATGGCCTTCGTCACCGGGTTGATGGGGCCGTATATGAGCCCGATTCCGATCAATGCCAGCATCGGCATGATCATTTCTCTGGCGGTGGCTTTCATTGTGACGCCCTGGATGACACTGAAACTGTTGCGAAATAAAAAACATGCTCATACTGACGAATCCGAAAATAACACCACGTTTATCTATCGGGTCTTCGACCGCCTGTTTCGTCCACTACTCGATGATAAGCGAGGGCGTAGAAATCGCTGGCTCCTAACGCTCGGCATTTTGATATTAATTATGGCCTCGGTTGGCCTGGCAGGCGTGAAGCTAGTGGTTTTAAAAATGCTGCCTTTCGATAACAAGTCCGAATTCCAGATCGTCATCGATATGCCCGAAGGCAGTAGTCTCGAGCAAACCGCCAGAGTCACCGACGAACTCGGCCGATTTATCGCGACCGTACCAGAAGTCACCGATTATCAAACCTATATCGGCACCGCAGCACCGATTAACTTTAATGGATTGCTACGCCAATATTATCTGCGCGACGGGGCGAACGTGGCCGACATACAGGTTAATCTGCGCGACAAAGCACTACGCGATCGCAAGAGTCACGATATTGCCTCATCCCTGCGTAAACCGCTACAAACCATAGGATTGAAATATGAAGCCAATGTAAAAATCGTCGAAGTACCGCCGGGTCCCCCCGTACAGGCTCCTCTGGTGGCCGAGATTTATGGTATTGATTACCAGGGTCAAATAGATCTTGCGAAGAAGGTTCGCAACCAATTTCAACAAACCGTCGATATCGTCGATATCGACGACAGCGTCGAGACGCCGTCTCCGAAATGGATACTGAAGGTTGATCGAGAGAAATCCGCGCGTCTTGGTTTGAATCAGCAAGCGATTGCTGACGCCATCACCACCAGTTTAAGCGGTAGCGATATCGGTTATTTACATACTGGCAATGCAAAGTATCCCGTGCCACTGAGACTCGAATTTTCAGCCGAGAATAAATCTGACTTAAGCAGAATTCTCTCCCTCAAAATACGTTCATCCAACCAGCAACTGATTGCCCTCTCTGAGGTAGTCGAGGTGATTCAAGGTCAACGCGAACACAGCATTTACCACAAGGATTTATTACCCGTGGTTTTTGTCACCGGGGATATGGCCGGTGATCTCGACAGTCCGCTTTACGGCATGTTTGATCTATTTGGGAAACTCAGTTCTCAGCCTATCGAGCAATATTTAATCAACCAGCCGGAAAACACTTATCAATACAGTCTGAAATGGGATGGCGAATGGCAGGTAACCTACGAAACCTTCCGCGACATGGGGCTGGCCTATTCGGTGGGACTGCTGATGATATATCTGCTGGTGGTCGCGCAATTTCGATCTTATATTGTGCCGCTGATTATCATGGCACCGATTCCACTGACGGTAATCGGAGTCATGCCGGGTAACGCGCTGCTGGGCGCGCAATTTACCGCGACCTCGATGATAGGCATGATTGCTCTGGCCGGGATTATCGTACGAAATTCAATACTGCTGGTGGATTTTATCAACCATGAACTGGCTCGTGGTATCGACTTAAAACAGGCCGTCATACAGGCCGCGGCAGTACGCGCCCGACCGATCACCCTGACTGCGCTGGCCGCCATACTCGGCGCTTTTTTCATACTCGACGATCCGATATTTAACGGTCTGGCGATAGCACTGATCTTTGGCATACTCATCTCCACTTTACTGACTCTGGTGGTGATCCCCGTCATGTATTACGCCTTTCGCCACAAACTTTCGTGATTTTTTTATATCCTTATAGAGATATATATTAAGTCCATATTTTTGCAATCCTTTATACTCCCCGCTTTGGTCTTAACCCCCCCCTGTCCCCAGCGAGAATTTCATGCCAACGAACCAAGCCCAGAGCGCCATAAATTTACCTTTAAACCTCGATCCTTACGGTATTTTCGATACTTCGGAAATTCTCTACAACCCGTCATACGAAATACTCTATGCTGAAGAAACCAAGGCTGATTTAAAGGGATTTGAGAAAGGTTTTATAACCGAATCGGGTGCTATTTCGGTCGATACCGGTGATTTTACCGGTCGCTCGCCGAAGGATAAGTATCTGGTGCGTGATGATACGACTCGTGGCACAGTCTGGTGGTCGGATCAGGGCGAAAACGACAACAAACCTATAGAACCTGAAGTCTGGAACTCTTTAAAACAACAGGTCGTCGATCAGCTCTCCGGCAAGCGACTGTTTGTCGTCGATACCTTCTGTGGTGCCAATCCTGATACTCAGCTAAAAGTACGGTTCGTCACCGAAGTTGCCTGGCAGGCTCATTTTGTCACCAACATGTTCATCCGCCCTAGTGCCGAACAACTTGAAAACTACGAGCCCGATTTCGTCGTCCTCAATGGTTCAAAAACTTCGAACTCGGACTGGCAGGCGCAAGGCCTAAATTCTGAAAACTTCGTTGCCTTCAATATGACCGAAGGCATGCAAATCATCGGCGGCACCTGGTACGGTGGTGAAATGAAAAAAGGCATGTTCTCGATGATGAACTATCTGTTACCGCTGAAAGGCATTCCCTCAATGCATTGCTCGGCCAACGTCGGTGAAGACGGTGATGTTGCGATTTTCTTCGGTCTGTCTGGCACCGGTAAAACCACCCTGTCTACCGATCCTAAACGCAAGCTTATCGGTGACGACGAGCACGGCTGGGACGATAGCGGGATTTTCAATTTTGAGGGCGGCTGCTACGCCAAGGTGATCAACCTCAGTGCCGAAGACGAGCCGGATATTCACCGCGCCATTCGCCGTGACGCTTTGCTGGAAAATGTCGTCGTGAATGAAGACGGCAGTTGCGATTACGCGGATGGCTCGAAGACCGAGAATACACGGGTGTCATACCCGATTTACCATATCGATAACATCGTACAGCCCGTTTCAAAAGCCGGCCACGCTTCACGTGTGATATTCCTCACTGCGGATGCTTTCGGCGTACTGCCACCGGTTTCGAGCCTGACCCCTGAACAGGCGCAATATTATTTCCTCTCTGGATTCACCGCCAAACTGGCCGGAACAGAGCGGGGTATAACCGAGCCAACCCCGACATTCTCGGCCTGCTTCGGCAAGGCTTTCCTTAGTTTACACCCCACGCAGTACGCCGATGTGCTCAATCACAGAATGGCGCAACACGATAGCAAGGCCTACCTCGTCAATACCGGCTGGGATGGCAGCGGCAAGCGAATCTCGATCAAAGCCACTCGCGCGATTATCGATGCTATTCTCGATGGCTCCATCGATGAAGCCGAAAACGCTGAGATTCCAGTGTTCAAGCTGGCAATTCCTACCGAATTACCTAATGTAGATGCCGATATTCTGGATCCACGTAATAGTTACACCGATGGATCCGACTGGCAAACCAAAGCACAGAACCTGGCGTCATTGTTTATCGATAACTTTGTACAATATACCGACAATGACAAAGGTAAGGCGCTGGTTGAAGCAGGACCAAAACCGTAAACAAATTGGCAATAAACTTGCGCCAATGCCAATCACAGGGTAAAACATCGGTTTGCTCAATTTCGTGATCGGCGCTCCATGACCAAACCTTCTATTAAGGTGCTTGAAAACGAATGGATTCCCCTACCAGACGGTCGCAAATTGGCGGCTCGTATATGGTTACCAACTCAGTCCAGTGAACAACCTGTTCCTGCGATTCTGGAATATTTACCCTATCGAAAACGCGATGGCACTGCACCACGCGACGAAAGCACCTACCCCGCTTTTGCCGAGGCTGGCTACGCTGGTGTACGTGTGGATATCTCCGGCACCGGAGAGTCCGATGGCGATTTTGATGATGAATATTCGCCCAGAGAACTGGAAGATGCCTGTGCCGTTATCGTCTGGATAGCCGAACAGAAATGGTGCGACGGTAACCTCGGCATGATGGGCATTTCCTGGGGCGGATTTAATAGTCTGCAGGTAGCAGCTCTTCAGCCATCGGCGCTAAAAGCCGTGATTTCGATAGGATCGACCGTGGACCGTTATAACGATGACATCCATTACAAGAATGGCTGTTTGTTGTCATCGAATTTCAACTGGTCTTCGGTCATGCTCTGCTTCGCATCACGACCGCCCGACCCGGAACTGGTGGGTGAGCGCTGGAAAGATATCTGGTTGCACCGGCTTAACACTCAGCCTTTCCCGCTGGAAACCTGGCTTGCGCATCAACGCAAAGACGATTACTGGAAACACGGCTCGATTAGCGAAAACTACGATGCGGTCGAGATTCCCGCACTAGTTATTTCGGGATGGGGGGATGGTTACGTGAACGCGCCGCCCGCTGCAGCGCAAAACCTGAACAGTAATTCGAAAGCCATTAACGGCCCGTGGATTCATAAATATCCACATTTCGCCTGGCCAAAACCGCGTATGGATTTCCTCGGCGAGGCGATTCGCTGGTGGGATAAATGGCTTAAGGGCACCGATAATGGAGTCGAGAACCTGCCTGACTACCGTGCCTATATCTCCGAGAATGTTCGCCCTTTATTACTCCGCGAAAACGAACCTGGTCGCTGGATCGCCGAAAACAACCTGCCTTCGGAAGGCATCGAAAAACGAGATTACTTCCTGGCAGCCAATCGGCAATTGCTCGGACAAGCCCCGGATGACTCAGACAACCTAAGCTTACGATCTCCGCTCGATTGCGGCACCGCCAGCGGCGATATTTTTACGCTGAAGCCTGATTCCAGCTTACCCGGCGATCAACGTCTCGACGATGCCGGTTCGCTAGTATTTGATACTCCAGAGCTCGAACAACCCGTAGAAATTCTGGGTCGGCCAAAGTTACGTCTTAAAGTTTCGGTCGATAAACCGCTCGCTAATATTATCGTGCGCCTGAACGACATTCATGCGGATAGTGTCGTCACTCGGGTTAGTTGGGGCGTGCTAAACCTGTCCCATCGTAACGGCAATGAACACCCCGAAGCGATGATTCCGGGGCATAGAGTGGCAGTGGAAATCGACCTCGACGAGTGCGGCTATCGATTTCTACCTGGGCACAAAATACGCATCGCTGTTTCTACCAACTACTGGCCTATGGTGATTCCACCGCCTGAAATTGTCACCGCTCAGATCGATTTAGGGCCAAAGACGGCGGTAAGCTTGCCGATTCGAGCTGGGCGCGATAGCATTGCAGTTACCGAACCCGAAAATCCCGAGCCTTTACCGGTTTATGCCAGCCATAGCCCGGCGCAAAATAAACGCTGGGTCGATCGGGATTTACAAACCAGCGAGACCCATTATCATTTAATCGATGATACCGGCGAATCCGAAATGCCAGAACATGGCTTGCGGACGCGTCATTATCATCACGACTGTTGGTCGATTATGGCCGACGACCCGCTCAGTTGCCGAGCTAGCAGCGAATATATCTGTTGGATGACTCGCGGCGACTGGTCGATTCGAACCGAATCGGTGAGCAAATTTAGCTGTGATGGCGATAATTTTTATATCGAAGCAACCGTTACCGCGTACGAGTCCGACAAGCAAGTGAATCAGCGTCAATGGATGAAGACTATCAAGCGTGACTTGATATAGCTGTTTTGTATCTTCAAACATTTAAGCAAGAGACCTGAAAATTATGGCACGACTGCCCAGATATTATATAAAGAATCAACCTCAACACATTATTCAACGCGGTATCAATGGGAACGAGATTTTCCGCAACGAAGACGACTATTTGAATTACTACGAATGGCTTCAAATGGCGGCGGACTATTACCAGCTAAAAGTTCACGCCTTCATCCTGATGCCAAACCATGTCCAGCTATTGGCGAGCCCCGGCAAAGAAGATAGTATCTCCAAGACGCTACAATCGCTAGGTCGCAACTATGTTCATTACTTCAACAAAAATTACGACCACGAAGGTACCCTGTGGGAAGGTCGATATCGAGCAACAATCCTCGACAGCAAGAATTATTTATTGCTCTGTAGTCGCTTTATCGAAACCCAGGCGGTGCGCGAAGGACTGGCAAAACATCCACGCGATTATTACTGGAGTAGCTATGGATACAACGCGAAGGGCGAAGAGGACCCTTTAATGACCGATCACCGGATATACAAAGCTCTGGGAGACACTCCGAAGGAGCGTAATAAAAATTATCGCGCCATGTTCAAAAAGAAAATTAGCGGTGACGATGAAGCTTTAATTTATAATTCGGCATTGAAAGGCTGGGCGCTCGGCGACGCGAAATTTCTGGCGAAAATCGAAAAATCCAGTAACCGTAGAGTATCTCCACTACCGCGGGGACGCCCGCGATTATCGGATAAATGATAGTCTTTGCCAGTCGCGGCCAACGGTAAATTACACTCTATGCAATACGACTTCGTAATAATAGGTGGTGGCATTGTCGGTGTTTCCACCGCCTGGCAATTACAGTCACGATACCCCAAAAAGAAGGTCCTGCTGCTGGAAAAAGAGAGCGCTCTAAGCCAGCATCAAACCGGGCACAATAGCGGAGTCATTCACGCGGGTGTTTACTACACACCGGGTAGTTTGAAAGCTCAATTTTGTCAGCAGGGAGCCGATGCCACCATGGATTTCTGCAAAGCCAACGACATCCCTTTTGAACAATGCGGTAAGCTTCTGGTAGCAACCGACCGAGAGGAATATCATCGCATGCTCGCACTCGCCGAACGCAGTCAGGCAAACGGTATAGAACATGAGTTGCTCGACAGCAAAGAATTACTTCGACGCGAACCACAGATATCTGGTGTTGCCGCGATCCATGTAGCAAAAACTGGCATTGTCAATTATCGCCAGGTTACCGAAGCCATGGCGCAGCAATTCGTTAAAGCGGGTGGTGACCTCAGACTCGGACATGAAGTAACTGGACTGGATGAACACGACGACCATATCCGCGTCGATATCAATAGCAACGCTGGGCGGTTGAGTATCAACACCAGTTATCTCATAGCCTGCGCGGGTCTCGCTGCCGACCGAATTACCCGGCTCATGGAGCTGCCAATCGATTTTCGAATTATCCCATTTCGAGGCGAGTATTACCGTTTATCCAGCCGTTGTAATAACGTGGTTAAACATTTGATCTACCCGATACCCGACCCGGAATTGCCATTCCTCGGTGTACACTTAACCCGCATGATCGATGGCTCGATAACCATCGGTCCGAACGCCGTACTCGGCTTCAAACGGGAAGGCTATGAACAATATAACTTTGACCTGCGAGACAGCTGGGAAACTGCCAGTTTCCCAGGATTCTGGAAACTTGCCAAACAGCATTGGCGCAGCGCAAGGGAAGAGTTTAAAAACTCCTGGCAACCCATACGTTATCTCAAACTGGCACAGAAATATTGCCCGCAGCTGGAGTTATCCGATCTCGAAGAATATCCGGCTGGTATCCGCGCGCAGGCGGTGATGGCGGATGGTTCGCTGGTACACGATTTTCTATTTGCCGAGAGCCCACGCAGTTTGCATGTCTGCAATGCGCCGTCTCCCGCAGCAACATCGGCGATACCGATTGGCAAGTATATTTGTGAGTTGGTGAGTAAGAGCGGTTAAATCACACCCCCACAACAACATACATTGCAGAAAGAACAGCAGCCTTATCGCCGATCACAATATCGAGCTTTAGCCGACCATTACCCGACTGTGCAAGCCGCCCAACCATTTCATTTACATGCTTATCTGACACCTGACAATAGCAATTAATATCAGATTCAACCGGCAGGCGATATCTTATTTCGGCTTTGCCGACCACCAGATCACCCTCGATTCCCTTCAATTCCATAATATGTGACACCATCGCCCAGCCAGTCAAAACCGCCAGCGAATAAATACTACCCGCAAACCCAGTGCCATGAATATTCACATTCGGAGCCAATGGCGCATGGACGTGAATCGAATTTTCATCGAGCCCGACAATGCTAAATTGCATGTTCTCGCTCAGAGGTATATTCGACCTGATTTTTTCCTGTAACTCGCTTGCTGATAACGACATCGATTAATAACCCAATTCCCTATTTACCTGGTTCAATAATACTTCACCCGCTTTTAGCCGTCTAAAGTTCTCGGCAATATCGGTCACCGCATCACCCAGATGCCAGCCTGAAACATGCGGTGTCAGGATCACTTTGGGATGCGTCCATAACCGACTTGCTTCTGGTAAAGGCTCGGCTTGCATGACGTCGAGGATTGCCCCAGCGAGCAGGCCTTCATCTAACGACTGAATCAGCTCATCTTCATCAATCAAGGTGCCTCGGCCGAGGTTAATAATAAAAGCCGAAGGCTTCATTAAGCCAAAGGTTTTGTGATTAAATAATCGAGTAGTTTCAGGCGTCGAAGGCAGGATCGAAACCACATAATCGGCTTTTCCGAGAACATCTGCTAATTGATCACCGCCTGCATAACAAACCACTCCCGCTATATTTTTTTGACTACGACTCCAGCCCAGCACTTTGAAGTCGCAGCTAATAAATTTTTCAGCTACCAGATTACCAATGCGCCCTAACCCCAGAACAGCGACGGTGGTTTCGCAGGCTCGATGAGGTGCATAGGCTTCCCATAAGTTTTGCGATTGGTTTTGTTGATATTGGCGTAATTGTCGTTGCTCCTGTAAGACATAGGCCAGTGCGTATTCCGCCATCTCCTGCCCGGAAGTATCTGTACGTAAACGCGTCACCTGGATCGATGCTGGCAGTGACTCATCGACCATGATCGCGTCAACTCCAGCGCCTGTTTTCTGCACCAGTTTTAGATTCGGATACTTTAAGGCTTCGCCGGGTAAATAGGTGCTGGTGGTTAGCATTTCTATATCCAGAGGATCTCCAGGATTATCACCGCAGCGGATATCGGCATCAGGATCGATAGCTAGTAATTGCTGCCGTAATACCTCATCTTCCATCCACTCTGGTTGTTTAATGTCGATTAATAATGCCATGAATCATTCTATTAATTTATTCATGTTAAACTTACCCTATAAAGATTAACCGCACAAACATGTATCCATACCTCAAACTCGCCACCACCTTGATAAAGGCTCGCAATCGCCCGAAACTCGAAATCGAGGACAAGAGCGTTTTACACTTGCGTGCTGGCATTACCGACATCGATTTTTTTGGAGAACTGAACAACGCCCGATATTTTAATATGATGGAACTAGGCAGATGGGATTACTCCTACCGTGTTGGTTTTGTCGATCTAATGCGACGCAATAAATGGGGCATAGCCGTCGGTGGGGCCAGCATCCGTTACCGCAGGCGCATTCCTTTCCTGAAAAAATTCATCCTCAACACTGGGATACTTTGCCACGATGACCGCTGGTTTTACTTTTTGCAGGAGACTTATATCGGCGACAAGATCTGCTCATCCGCGCTGGTTAAGGCCGGAGTCACTTCGAAGAACGGGCTCGTTCCCGCGACTGAAGTTGCCATCGCACTGGATAAAGAAGGCTGGGGTGAAGTAATGCCAGAATGGGTGAAAGCCTGGATCGAAGCCGAAGGGCAGAGGCCGTGGCCGAGCTAGAGACGCTACTTGCTGATGATCGATTCACGGTTTTTCTATGCTAGTTGATAGTAAAACCTGACCTATCATGATTTTATCGTAACTTCGCCACAATAAAAGTCCTGTTGATTTGATTTTCGATACGCAGTCCGATAAAACTAAACACAAAAGAACCGCCATAAAAACAAATACAGATACAAAAAAACCAGCACCCGGGGAACAACATGAAGGAAAGCATTCGAAAATCGCTCAAAGAACCGAATAATCAGCAACCTGATCAAAGTGAAAATCGTACTGACACCCTGGAATTACCCGCGTTCGAGGTGATGGCCGCGCAGCTCGAAGAGAATGGCGTCGTAGGTCGAGACGATATCGCTGCATTTGACCGTTCGATACCGAGATCTATGTCGATGTCTATGTCTATGTCGATGTCGATGTCGATGTCGATGTCCATGTCCATGTCGCGTACAGATTATGACGAAGAGGAAGAGGATAGCGGCTCACAGGGTTACCACACAATGCAAATCACACGAACCAATCAGGGCTGGATGGATTATGTGCGGGCTGTTGAGTTTTTAACTTCTTCACCGAAGATCTTCCCCCATAATATGAAGGAAAAGATTGAAAAATGGCCCGGTAAGACAGTAAAGGTAGACGATGAAATCGAAGAGCTTTTATGGAAACAATTTCACCCGGAAAGAGAGGAGCGCCTGGATGCAATAGTCGAAGAGGCGGATGACTACACCTACCGGTATCTTCATTCACTGGGTATCGATCCGCATCAGCATCCACAAACTTTTCGGCTAATCAATACTATGAGCTTTATCGCAACCCTGGTGGTCATGCCCTGGAAAGCCCATCATAAACGCCCAAGACCGTCTCAGGTTGATCGTTATATCGAACCGGCAATCCTGGTGCCAGCGCACTACTCCTATCCAAGTGGCCACTCAACCGAAGCGCATTTGATTGAGAAAGCGCTAAACCATATCTTCAAAGGCACCGCGATCGAGGAATCCCAGGAAAAACGTATTCGACATGAAACTAATGAAATTGCAGTCAATCGAGAATGGGCCGGTGTGCACTATGCATCCGATACAGAAGCGGGAAAAATCCTGGCTGGAAAAATTTGGAAAGCATATAAAGGTCATGGTAAAGCTTTTCTGGAACTGGCAAAAAAAGAATGGCCTCTATAGCTGAAAATATCGCTTACTACCAGGATTGGGACTGGTCGAACGCTGGTGCCGAATGGTCGCATTACTGGGGTGGTGACGCGGCAATGTGGGAATCGACTATTTACCCACGTATCAAGCAGTTCTTACCCGCCAGCACAATTGTTGAAATTGGTTGCGGGTACGGCCGTTTATCCAGACTACTCGCTCAGCATGCTGAAACTCAGCTAATTTTAACCGACATAATAGACACTTGTGTGCAGGCTTGTCACGACCGATTTGCAAACGACGATAGAGTAATCTGCCAAAGAACCAATGGTCAGGTCCTCGCTGGTGTTAAGGACCACAGTGTCGATCTAATCATTAGCTTTTATTCCCTGGTCGATACAGACATCGATACTATAAATAACTACCTGTCTGAATTTGATCGGGTGCTACAAAAGGATGGAGTCGCTTTTATTCATCACTCAAATTCGGCCGAATATTATGACCCTCAATCAGCCGAGTCCAATAAAAGTATGCAGTTACTAGCTGCTTATCGAGATGTATCTGTGGGCGCTAGAGTTTTACAACTCACTGCTCAACAAAATAATCTGGTAGCTATACAACAAGAATGTATAAACTGGGATATCCAGGAGGTTTTGAGCGACTGTTTCAGCACAATCGTCAAGCCTGATTCTAAATGGATGCGACAACCCATCCAATTAGAAAATTCCAACTTTATTCTCGAAATGTTAACTGCCAAACAGGGCCAGTTAAATTCGCACCGCTAAACCTGACAGGAATCGGCAGATAAACATGGCAACTACAATTACGGTATCGCATATTGAAGTGATTCAAGTTATCCAGGATATTAACAACTGCGTTCCATTGATAGAGGGGAAGAAAACTTTTGCTCGAGTATTTTTTCAGTCTGTAAATAGCGGTAAGAAAGAAAATTTTGAAATTAGCGGAAAAATAAAACTTCATGGAAAAGAATTCATAAGTCAGAATTCGGTATCCCTGGTCTCTGGCCAAAGAAAAGATAATTTAGATCATCACAGATCAAACTGGAAATCATCACTTAATTTTGACATTACCAGTTGTATAAAGATCAACCAGAATAAATCAGCCATTTTTCCTGGTCATTTTTACCTCTACGGTAAAACCGAGTCTCGATCACATAAGCTTAAAGTTGAGTGGAACGATCGGATAATAAAATCACTGTCGCCTGGTAAAGATAAAGGTTATTTCCTTAATTTGGAAATTTATAAATCACCGAGTTTATCTATCACCGCATTAGTTTTCAATTCCTGGGACTCAAACGCTGAGGAGTATATCGAACCCAGACCCGAGCAAGTGGATCCTATTCGACAGTTTGTTGAAGCCGCTTTTCCTGTATCTAAGGTAACCTGGAATACAACACATGTTCGAGTTACAGAAAAATTTCGCTCACTCAATAAAACTAATAATAGCAACAACGATCAAGATGAAGCTGTGACCCGGGAACTCATGAACTTGCTGTTACAAACCGCTTTGCATCGTAATCAGAATTTATTTAACAATGGAGACAAGGGAGGGCAAGATATTCGCACTTTGTATCTTGGAGTTTTCGTGGATCCCAGTAATCGACTTGGAGGTGCAGCTATCGACTCGCCAGCAATTGGTTGTCACAACATTGTCGGTGTCGCATCCATAGACGAGAACGGCGAAACCGGTGCCCATGAAATTGCTCACCTACTTGGACGTGGGCACCCAGGAGTCCCCAATACAGATATTTATGGACCACAAATTGGCCAAAGACAGGAAGATAGTCATTCGACTATATCGGATTTTGGTTTTCTCTCAAAAGACAGAAACAAATGTATTGGTTTGCATGTTGACCCCCGCTCAGCTGAGCCAAAACTATATGAATATAATCGGTGGTTCGACTTAATGACATACCGATATCCAAAGTGGGTTTCGAGTTATACCTATAGCGGTATTCTGGATCGATTGACAGAAATCAATGGCAACAACACGGATAAATTTAGGGCCAATGTTGATACATGGTTAGTGATTGGCGAATATGACCTCGACAGAAAAAGCGGGAATATACTCTACGTACTTCCCACTGCTTATAAAACGCAAGTTCCACGAAGGCCCGTGGCTCGTGAAAAGACACCGATTCAAATTAATCCTGTCCGAATAGACGGAAATAAAGTTCCCTCTATACCTGTCTATATCAACACAAGTGAAAAAAGGGATATGCCGAACTATGGTGTTTTCCAGGTTAGTCTTAATGTTAATGGCTTAGAAAAAATCGAACTGGATATATCTGGCAGGGTGGTAAGCAGCTATGAAGATATCTCCGATACCACAGCTAACGGATATCAAAGAATAGTAACCGGGGTAAAAACGAACATAGCCAATAAGCACGAAACCAATACAATAGAACATAGCCGCGAGTACCTGGAAGAACAGTTAAAAAAGCACATACTAGTATTTGCTTATTCGGTAGAAAAAGATGAATACCATATTCGCTATAATTGGGCTGGTGGTAATAATAGAAATCTGATTTGTTCTTTTAAGGCTCAAATTTTCACTACCTTTCAGTGCAAAAATCCTTCTAATAACTTGTGGGAAACAGTCCTGGTCACATCCCGCATTAAAGGGAAAGTCTGGATTAGCCCGAAATTTCTTTCTATGACACCTGATGGCGGCGAACGCCTTACTCCCCCGCGTTCATTTATTCCTCGGAGATCTCGGCCTATACGAGAACGACTCGAAGATACATTAGAGTACAGGGTGATTTTCACTTCAGGTTTTCGAATAGAAAAAATCGATTATGAAACCATTAAACCAGTAATCGAATTTCCCAAACGCAGCCTGGAAACACATGCTGAACGAATTACTAGAATAGAGCATTTGGAAAAGCGCAAAGAACGAAACCTCTCTGGTCAGTTCCGACCTCTATCCGAATCAGGTTAGCAAAATGGGACTATGGTAATTTAAAATTCTCTTCGCTAACGATTCAACCTTTTCACTAGCGCTTTTATATGGGCAGGGCTAGTGCCACAGCAACCTCCAACTATAGAGATATCAAATTCATCGACCCAATCAGATATTATATCAGCGTACTCTATTTCATTGATGACGTCAGAAAACTCCCAGTCATGGTCGGTAGCGGTTCCCGTTTTTGCGTAAGCCAAGATAGTCCCCGACCAATGATTTCGAATGCTACGCAAAGCTTCGGGCATCAATTTTACGTCGGTGTGCATCGCTCCTAATACTTCAATTGGAAATTCAATGACCGTTTTTATCAGGTTATCAAAAGTTTCGTGCGCAAGACTTTCATGTTTCCCTGGTTGACGAAACGTCATTAAGGTTTCTTTACCCGGCATCTTTGTTGCGCTTAGACCTGCCCAGACAGGGAGGCCCGTATCACAACAGGCGTCAAGTAAACTAGCCGCACTTTCGCTATCAAACAACATTTCAACGAGTAATACATCAGCGCCACTATCGGCGAGTAAAGAAGCCTGGTCGCGGAAATTATTTTCGATTTCCTTCCCGCGAGGCAAGCCATTTGCCTGGTCCATTCTTGCTGTTGGGGATAATGTACCAGCAATTTTCAGGTGGTCTTTACCACTTAGTTGCCTGGCCATCTTTGCTAGTTCAATGGCCTTTAAGTTGATTTCTTTAAAATCGTTTCGACCGCCAGCTTCAAGTACGTGTCGTCCAGTCATAAACGTATTTGTCGATATTATATCAACGCCGGCATTTATATAGTCAAGATGGATTGCACTGACTATGTCAGGGTGCTCGACATGCGCTGCCGCGCTCCAATAAACAGGATGTAAAGGAATACCTCTTCGGCTTATTTCTGTTCCGACACCACCATCTATTATTGCTACCTGTTTACTTGCCACTTGTCGATCCACCGAAGCTGAAAAGGGTTTATTCTACGGCTGACAGCCTGGTCTTGCTACCATTTCGGCCTGAGGGGGCTCCGGCTAACTCAAACCCCTCTCGGAAAAAATCTCGATCCTCGCTTTTCCCAAACGGGTATTTGTCTAGAAAACTACGGATATTAAAATCTGGTTCCATTTCGAGTAAATCATGCAGGTAGCGATTGCTTTCCGAGACCTTACCCAAATGCCCCAGAGCAACCAGTAGTAGTTTATGGCCATTGGTAAAACCAGGCGCATAAAAAAGTAGCTGCTTTCCGTATACTTCGGCCTGTTCTAAATCTCTATTGAAAAGGTGTGCAAGGCATAAAGCGGTAGGACGCATAAACTGGAAATGGGTTTCCGTACTACTTAAGGTCTGCGCTCTTTCGAGCTGCTGCAAAGCAACCGAGGGCTCACCCATATACGAATAAGTTGCTGAACTCAACATCCAGGTAAATGCGGAATAAGGATTCGCTTTTCTCGCTCTATCCACCAGAATCTGGCCTAGTTCAAGGTTCTGTTCCCATAGGGACTGAAAATGTCCGGCAATCACTAGTGCAATAGCATTTTCCTGATCTATATTAAAGGCCGTTCTCGCCAATTCATTCGCCTCTCTAAAACCCTGCTCTTTGTCTA
Source organism: Gammaproteobacteria bacterium (assembly GCA_030595795.1). Lineage (GTDB taxonomy): Bacteria > Pseudomonadota > Gammaproteobacteria. Next base: position 31,407 of record JAUVCH010000006.1, on the reverse strand, counting down.
CCAGCCAATCTTGCCCAAGACAAAACATTTTCCATAGAGACCAGTATGAATGTATCCACGACGCCTTAGGGCTTAACTCGACTGCCTTTTGAAAATAAGATTTAGTTTCATCTAACCGAGTTGACTCTAGTTCGGTCATATTGGAAAGTGCTAGTAATGTAAATTCATAGCCGGTTGCTGGTTTCCTTTTAAGGCTAAGCGCATGCTGGATTTCGTGGGCTCGCAAGTTAACATCAAGTCGCCCTAAAATTTGCTCATAAATAATTTCGGGATTATCAAATATCTGGTTATTGAGCTTTACTACATCACTCCAAACGATGTTCGAACTGATACCATCGATCAGTTCAATCTTAAGATGGTAGGAGTTCTTGCTTAAATAAATTTCGCCGTCAAGAATATATTTAGCACCAATCGTTTCAGTCACTCCAGATGGCCCCAACTCCTTTAGTTGTACTCTAAACGATTCCTTGGTTGAAATAACTCGGAACCATTTGAAATATCTCGCCCGAAAAGATATCCCTTCGGCGATTTCTCCTGCAAAATTTCTATCAATACCCGAACCCTCTGGCTGCCTAAACAACATAACTGCCAGTGAAATTTCATTTACTCCTGCGGTCGTAGTGTTGGCATACTTATAGATGGGCTTGCTTTGATATTTATCGCCTTCTCCTAAGCCAGCTTGAATAGATATTGCCAGGTTTGCCGTGGCTTCTGACACGGCTGAATTATATTGCTTACGGATTTTCTCCTTACACAGTTCAAACTGATGTAATGCCCGAGATCTGCTGTTCTGTTGATAATATAACTGCATCAATGCTCGATGTGCATCTTCATCCGCATCATCCAGGTCTAACATACGGTTTGCCGTTAATTCAATCTCAATTGGATTTTCCGTCTCTCGAAGTTCGCTCATATATAGTTGCAGTATTCTTCGATAAGCTCGCTTCATTTGCTCCTGTTCTATGGTTTTCCACTGTTCGAAGGCGCTTTCATTTATCTTAAGAGAAGCTAAAAGATCACCGCCACTTAACGTACTAACAACAGCTAACGAATCAATCGACATATCGTTTTCATTCCTTAGCAAAGCGTCAATATCGACTTCCACGGTGGTTGAGTCAGGAACGAAAATGTGGGAACGATCTGCCTCTATTGGGCAAGGCCCAAATGGACGACAGACTCGTTTAATCTCACTAAGCACTCCTCGCAAACTCGCTCGAGCCTGATCCTCAGACCGAGACCCCCAAAGCATATCTAGAACACGATCTCGAGGAATTGATTTATTTTCTGATAAAAGCACCATAGCAATTAACGCTTGATGCTTTCTACCGGGAAGCTGTAGTTCGTTAGATTTAGGTGTGAAGGCAATAAAATTGCCTAACAATTGAAACTTCCAGTTCGACATATGGGATTATTGCTAATAAATTTCCCTCAATTTAGCTCTATATCCGCTGTGTTTGTCAAGAAGATACTTGAATAGATAGCACTGCATTTAAGCATGTCGTAAGAGTTCTTCCCGTGTTCGCGCCGAAACATCGAAAGCCCGATTTTCGTAAAGATTTCCTGAAAGTATTTCAGAAACTTTCGGAAACGCGCTTAAAACAGACTCTGTAAACGAAGAATTGGTACCCATTAAACAAAGAAATCGGGTCACCGGAATGGCATAGACTTCACAATCTGTAATCGCAATAAACTCATATTTTGATATTTCGTTACTAAAATTTGATACCAGTCCGAAACAATCACCTACCGATAACGTATTAAAAGCAACTTCTGTACCTGCTTGATTATAAGTCGACTCTTTCACCCGGCCGGAGCGGATAAAATACACAAAATCTATATTTGATCCTCTAGAAATGATCGCACCACCCTGTTGAAACTTAAATATTCGAACATATTCGGCGAGACTATGAACCTCTTTTTCGGGTAGATCTCGAAATAATACAAAATTTGAAATTTTCATTTTTAACCCCATCAAATAGGATATTACAAGCAGAGATTTGACTGCTTTATTCTGCTACTGGTTAAGAATTGTAATAAGTCGGGGTAAATTTAAAGTTAGTTTAGCGTGAGATTTTAAAGATTTTTTCTTATTTTCCGTAATATAAGCGTCTATTACTGTGGAGAGTAGATATTAATAATCATGGTTTGGAAGACTGGATCGAAGCTGAGAGGCAGAGGCCGTGGCCTGATTAAGACGTTAATTCTGCTCTAGCGTATAACCACGAGACTTTAATTGCGCCAACAAACCCTGCTCGCCGACAAGATGCAAAGCACCAACCAGTACGAATTCAACCTCCTTCGACTTTAACATTGCTTCAATCTTGGGCATCGATGCAATTTTTAGAGATGCCCTTAAGTAGTCGATCCTGTAAATATCGGTGCACAGCCAATACCGATGAGCGCCTGACCAACAAATGCAGGTCCGCATTCGCTGCCATCGAAAACAACGCGGTACCGAGCACTGCAAGCCACATAAATACCCCAATGGTGAGCCGGGTACCAAACCGATCAAGCGTCAGCCGACCGGGTAATTGCGCGATGGCGAAGCTAATGAAAAACGTCGATGACAACAGACCAAGCCCACTTTCATTGAGCGATAAATCAGCCGAGATTTCAGGCGCGAAGACAGAAATCATACCTCGGTAGAAAAGGCTGATAGCATAAGCAAAGCAGAGTATTAACAACTCACGCACGACAGCCCTTAGCTCAATACAGGTATTTACTCAGCTCAAGATTAAATACGGTAAATACGAGTAAAAATAAAATCATTTCCGCCACTGAAATAGCAAACAAAATATAGGCGATACGACGGCCCATGGGTTTCATCGGTTGCCAGATTTTTCTCATATACCACTGCCAACCGGGAACCCATGACCAGCGCTTCCATTGACGTAGATAACGATACAGGTCATTACCCCAGTTAACCAGGCTCTTATCAACCTCGTCGATACGCATTTCGCGCTCACTAACCGGGGTGCCCGAGTAATCGTCGGTTACCACTAGCCTGGCTTTACCATCGTCCTTTGGCTCGACACGGAATGAGCTAGCGGTACGCAAGCCGCGCTGGTAGCTAACAGCAATGCCATCATCCGAGCTTTCTACATTGAGCGCCGTTTCCAGCAGCTTGCCGTTACTGAGATTTTTTAACTTGACTCGATACTCATCCTCGTTGGCCTCCTCCCAGCTTTCGAACACCAGCATCGAATTAATCCGATACAAACGCTCTATATCGTCGAGAAAAGCACGTAATTCTTTGGGATTGAAAGGCGTATCGATACTAACCCAGGCAGCATCTTCATTGTCTGGAGTAGGGGTTTCACTCATCGTTGCGGATAAGGAACAATCATCAATGGTATTGTCAGGGAACGCGCTAATAACTCCAGATCCATGCGGGAACGATATCCCGAAATACCCTTAGGCCTTGGTGATCCGATAATGACGAGATCAAATTCACCCTGTTCCGCTATGCTGGTCAGACAGGCGGCAGGTTTACCAAGGCGCACAGTATTGGAATAATTGACACCTGCTTGCTCACAGATTTGCGTTAGACGATCCAGCTCATCGGCCGCTTCGCGTGCCAACTGGCTTTCCACATAATCCCCGAACCGACTTTGAGTAATGGCATTGTTGAGCCAGTCGTCCCCCATCATGCCTTTCCAGAAGTCCGGTACCACCAGCAACTGATGCAGGCTGGCATCATTTTCAAGACAGTGATCGAGTGCGAATTGCTCAGCTGACCGAGCACCAGCGGTACCGTGGCTGGCAAGTATAATTTTTTTAACTTTCATGGAATACTGTAATCGCTAAATATCGGTTAAACGAATTCAAAAAAAACCTGGCACTCATAAAGAGCGCCAGGTATATCAGTTGTATAGTGAGTAGTACAGTCCGATTAAACCATGATGTAGACACCAAGCGCTATTAACATCGCTGCGAGCAGCGCGATAAAGTCCTCGGCACGATCACTGTGAAAAACCGATAAAGCAGAGCCACGATGAAACTTGGCACCCGCTTCTTCCTGCAGGTCGATATCCTGCGAATCATGTTTTTGATCTGTCATTATTCGACCCTCTGTTAAATAGATTCACTGACAAACAGTACTATCACTATGAGTGATAGAACAGCCTTAACCGTACCAACGATACCACCAATTATAAGCGGTTCGCCTCCAGCCTGTTTCATCGACGCAAAGGTTATCTGCATACCCAGACCGGTTAAACCGAATGCGAACAACAGTGTTATCCACTGGCGGAACGTTTTGATTTTCTTCGCCGTATGCCTAACTGCTTTAGTAGCTCCTTTAAGCACCTTGTTGGCACCTTTGGAGAATATCTTGGCGTTATAGATACCCCGAATCAATGTTTCGTCATCGATGCTCATTATCTTCCTGTTTTCCAGCATGCTATTAATTGCTTTCTTGCGATCTTCCCTTTGCAATTTTCCAGCTTCGCCGCTGATGACTGCGACCTGCTCATCTTTCAGTAACTTCGACTCTTTCACGTTATTGTCGAAATACTTACCCTTGTAATGCTGTGCCGGTGCAAACACACCCGTAGACGACATCGCAAACATGAGGATAAAGCCGAGTACGAAAACGGGAAATTTCTCGAATACCACTCTGCCGACGTTAACCTTTTGAGTCTCATCCCCGCCTTCTTGTTTGACATACCAGACGGCTAGCCACAGCACGATAATCGGCAAGAACAGTACGCGGGTAATATTGAATATCTCGGCTACTTTAAGGGTCTCGATACCATCTGGCTGATAAGCCAGTGCAGCACCCGCGACCTGAGCAGAGTTAAGAATACCGGTTCCGGCCCAGGCACCAAATTGAATATGACCTAGATCCAGCATATGCCCGACGACAGGGAACAGGAACATACAACCGACACCCCAGATCAGAATAGTACCGATGGTATATGCGATTTCGACCGCCTTGGCCTGCACTACTGGAGCTGCTGCGACTGTGGCAGATACACCACAGACACCCATGCCAGCCGATAGCACACCACCCATAGAATTCGGGATATTTTTTCGTTTACCCAGAAATAACACGAGACCGACGGAACCAAGTACGAAAAATCCAACCATGATGGCTGAGAGCTTGCCGAGAGATTGAAGCTCGGCCAGGCTGTACAGAGTACCGAGCAGAATTACACCGGTTTTCAGCCCAAGGCGCGATAGACGAACACCATTTTCGGCCCATACGGGAATTCTGAACACATTAACAATGATAATTCCGGCGACTATACCCAGTACCACATAATTGAGTCCGAGCACCTGATGCAGATATTTAGCCCCCATAACCGGCCCCAGGCCTTTGCTAATTACAGCCACCAGCGGTGCCAGATACCAGCGTATCAGCATTGCTATCAGCAGAATGAAAATTGCACCAGCGACAGAAGACAGGTAATAATCCAGATTACCCTCGCTATGGCTACCAATTAGATGCCAGAGCCCGACCAGAACGGCAATCGCGCCAAAGGCGTAACCCATTCCAACCATTTCACCGGCATACTTTCCGGCCTTCAGGTAATCGATCATTCCCGACATGCCACCAGACTCGGCCAGGTAAGCGATTGCCACGAATATAATGCCCATTATCAATAAGGCAGGATGCTTTTTTGTATATACCATTGTTTCCCCCTAAGTTTTTATTTTTTGACCGTATTGTCTTACGCAATATCAGGTCACTATCGAAGATTTCCTCCGAACCAGCAGCCTAGTGATGGTGTCGAAAATAATCCTTCTTACATTAATTAAACGAAGTCGAACGGTAATTTATTCCCTTTCCACTGAAAAAAACTGGGAAAACATCATTTCCCCGCTACTAACAGTGGGTCAGGCCAGGCAGGGTTGGCTCGTGGAACGAGCATCTTTTAATGCGATGATTGATTCGGGGTCGAGTGGCAATCTTTCTCGCGTGAGCCGATTCACCACCCTCGCCACCTTCGCCAGTCGTGACGGATCCATTTTATAGGCCAATAGATAAAACCCGGTTTTTTCAACCTGCCAGCCGTATAACAAATGTTCGCCTTTTTCGAAATAGGCCAGTTCCGGGGATAGTCCAACGGTATTATCGAGCAAGACCAGACTTACCATGCAACCGCTGGGCCCCTGATAGCCAATATGCATACCTTCAGATTTCCCCGATGAAATCTTCCGTATACCACTAAATGCCAGGTTCACTTTAGTCAGGTCTGGCACATAAGCATCGATTTGAAGGCGATCCAGGGCGACGAAAGATGATCTTTGAAATTCAAGGCTAAACGATTTGGACTGCCCTTCGAGCCAGGCCTCATGCACCTCCTCCGCGAGCTGTATCCCCTGATTGGGTAGCAATGAATCGCTACTTAATATCATGGTAGCTAGTAAGATGCTCACGGTCACGACGCTAGCAACCGCTGCGACCCAGGTGAATTTCCTTTGTTTATTAACAGGCCCATCCAGATCGATATCGAAAGACTCTTTAAGCCCACAGTCACCAGCCGCCACAGCCGCCTTCAACGAACTCAGAATGGCTACCTGCTGAGCCAGTTCAGCGTTGACAGCAATGGCATTCGCGATTTCCGCATTCTCATTGGCGGAAAGTTCACCGTCTACGTAGGCGCTCAGAGTCTCCGAGCTATATTCAAAACTCATTTCCTTTTCCCTATTTGTGTCACCGTGGCCATCTCCGAGTCGGCCTCATCGATTTGATTCAGTAATGCATTACGGGCGCGACTGAGACGGCTCATCACCGTACCGACAGGTACCTTTAGCAACCCTGCAACTTCGTTGTAACTAAAACCAATCATATCGATTAAAACCAAAATTTCCCGTTGACTGGTTTTTAGCTTTGCCAGCCCCTCATGCACCGCTAAAATATTAATTTTCCGTTGCTCTATAGAATAAACGTCCAGTCCCTGCGAGTTATTCCCTTCAATCAGAGAATCGTTCATTAATTCACGAAGAAGCTTGTCTTCGGTAGCCTGTTTGCGCAGGTTATCGAAAAAAACATTCCTCAGAATTTTGAATAGCCAGGCACGAAAAGCTCTCTCGTCAGAAGGCACGTTCCTGGCGACGAGCGCCTTGACGGCACAATTTTGAACCAGGTCACGGGCGTTCTCGTAGTTACGCGTCAGACAGTAGGCATACCTGCTCAATCCATCCAACTGATTTTCGAGTCGCCTGTGCATTATTTATTGTAGCAGTAGAAACTTAAAAATGGGGCAAAAACTCCCACCTCAGGACTCCAGTCTTTCTTCCTCGTCAGGATGACCATAGGCGCAGAGAAAACCACCGACATATTCAACCGCTGGATCGAAAGGGTCACCGGAGGGCACTTTGGCCTCGACTTCTTCGCGATAAACCTCGGCGTTGTCCTTTGGGCGATAGCCCAGATGCGCTACTTTCTGGTTCGAGAAGAATGACTCCTGATTATCCGAGATACCATAGACGACGGTATGCGCGATTCGCTCAGACACCAGGCAGCGCTCGACCAGATGAATCAGATCGTCGAAACTTAACCAGGTCGCCATATGACGGCGGTCAACCGGTTTGGGGAAACAGGAATTGATGCGCAAACAGGCAGACTCTATACCCCATTTGTTAAAATAAAGCTTGGCCAGGTCTTCGACAAAACATTTGGAGACCCCGTATAGCGTATCGGGGTTATGCGCAGTATCGGTATCGGCACCATTTTCTCGGCGTTCATAACCCACCGAATGGATCGAGCTAGCATAGATGATTCGTTTTACGCCGTGCTGGCGCGCCGCTTCGTAAATGTTGTAACCACCGACTATCGACGACTCTAATACCTCGGCCCAGGGACGCTCTACCGGCGCCGCGCCAAAATGCACGATAGCATCGCAGCCTTCGACTACTTTCATTACAGCATCGAAATCGCCTAGTTCGCAGGGCATAATTTCTTCCTGTCCTGCTGCCTCGCCCATATTCCCGCGATCGGTAAGACGTATAGTCGTCGCCAGCGGTGCGAGCCCCTCGCGTAATATCTTGCCGAGGTTACCGGCGGCACCAGTGATTAAAATTCGATTAAAGCGAGGCATATTGAACTCCAGGAAAAATAGGGGGAGAATTATAACGCAAGTTTCCTGAGAAAAGGCAGGCTAGTCATTTCAAAATTGCCAATCCGCCTTCCGCGCTTTAGTCTAACCCTACCGTTTAAAATAAATTTCCGCTTTTTTGAATTTCGTGGAATAAATCACCGATACAATTGTATGTATAACCAGGTGTAAACCTAAAATATGACTTAAAATAAACCCGTTAAATTAGGAATCAAACGATATGAAAAATCTCAAAAAAGGCCTTGCTGCCATGATATTGACGCTTTTTAGCCTTCCAGTGTTAGCATATCATTGTCCGGTGGATATGAAAAAAATCGATGCGGCGTTAGGAAATAACACCTCGCTAAGTGCCGAGAATATGTCTCGTGTTACGGCGCTGCGAGCATCCGGCGAGAAACAGCACAAGTCTGGCGGCCACCAGGACTCGGTCGACGATCTGGCTGAAGCAATGAAGTTGCTTGGCATCCAGTAGTTAATTCATCTCCTGCATCGGGTCTAATCTTTTGAATCGATTTGAAAGCCTGTTAGTTGAGGAAATACCGTCGTTGCGACGTTACGCCTGGGCGTTGAGCGGGGACTCAAATCAGGTCGATGATCTGGTGCAGGAGTGTCTTACCAGGGCAATCAGTCGGCGTAAGCTCTGGATTAGCCAAAAGGGTATACGACCCTGGTTATTCACGATATTGCATAATATTTTCATCAATACAATACGGCGAGCGAGTGACGCTGTAGATAACAGTTCGCTAGAGGATTATGAAAACTCGGCGATATCTGCGGCCGATGCAGACTCGATGTGTGTACTATCGGACTTCGAACAATCCCTGAACCAGCTTCCAGTCGATCAGCGAGAATCGCTACTGCTGGTGGGCATGGAGCAATTGTCTTACAAAGAGGCTGCAAAGGTCGCCGGTGTGCCGGTCGGCACAATCATGTCACGACTTTCTCGCGCAAGAGAACAATTGAGTAAAAACCTGGATGGTGAACCGCAGGTCTCTCATATCAGGCGTATAAAATGAATGGTAACAAAACAGAAATAACTGACATCGAATTGCAGCAATTTGTCGATGGCGAGTTAAGCGAAGCGCGTAGGCTGATAGTTGCCAATTGCCTGGCAAACGATGAAGCACTCCGGGAAAAAATCGCGAGCTATCAGGAAATAAACCGAAAACTGGCCGACGCCTTTGATGTCAGGCGATTACAGCCAGTCCAGAATCGATTGCTATTGATCGACCCTGGCCGGGGCCGAAAGGCCATACGAAATATTGCCGCATCCCTGCTTTTGATGGGCATTGGCGGAATATTGGGATTTTCATTGAACAACCAGCTTTCGAGTAGCGACTATGAGAGGCCGATAGCAGTCGATGCCGCATTTGCGCACACGGTTTATGTTCCAGAAGTATTGCACCCTGTCGAAGTCAATGCGAAACAACGCGATCATCTAAACGCCTGGTTATCCAAACGTCTGGATAAGCCGATAACGGCACCCGACTTGCGCAACGAAGGTTACCTGCTGATTGGTGGTCGATTATTACCCGATGAACACCGAGCGGCGGCCCAATTCATGTACGAAGATTCCACAGGCGAGAGAATGACGATTTTTATTCGGCAAGCCGTGAATACGCCAGAGACCGCATTTTTACATACTGAAAATAACGAACTTGGAATTGTTTACTGGGTGGATAATGGACTAGCCTATGCGTTAACTGCGACCGCAAGCAAAGCTCATCTCAACCAAACTGCCAAAGCTGTTTACAGGTTGTTTAACCCATAAACCCAATGGGTGTTGCGGTTGGCGGAAAAGGACGGGAATCATTCGTTGATTTTAAGTTCGGAAAGCTGTGCCGAAAATTCTTCCGAATGCTCAAGGCAACGGCAATCCAGCAGAAATTCGCCATTGTGAATTCGACCAATAACAGGAATCGGTAAACTTCGAAATGCTTTGGCAATGGCATCGACATTAACTCGGGTCTGCAACGGTCGAATCGCAATGCCAACACTTGGTATGAGTCGATCAGGTAAAGCGCCCGAACCAATCTCGCTATTGCACTCAACCAACGCTACATTCGCCTTGCCAGCAAATCGTCCAGTCAGCATTGCCACCAACGGTATTACCAGCTGCCTAATGTCATCGATACTACGTATCATCATCCTTAACACCGGAAGCTTTTCTGTCAATTGATCTGGATGGTTATAAAGCTGCAATAGCGAAGACAGGGCTGCGATAGTCATTTTGTCGCAACGCAATGCGCGTTTCATCGGATTGGCATTTAATTTATCGATCAATTCACGACACCCGACGATGATGCCAGCCTGCGGGCCGCCGAGTAATTTGTCGCCCGAGAAGGTGACAATATCGGCACCCGACTTCAATGCCCCCATTGGCGTCGGCTCATGCGGTAATCCGTAATCTTCGAGATTGACCAGAGTGCCGCTACCCAAATCAATCACCAGTGGAATATCCGATTCAGCACAAAGCCCGGCCAGGTCTTTATCATCAACCGATGCGGTAAAACCCTGGATGACATAATTACTTTGATGCACTTTCATGATCATCGCCGTCTGTGAATTAAACGCTTTAGCAAAATCACCCCGATGAGTTCGATTAGTCGATCCAACTTCAATCAGTTTGCAGCCGGATTGTGACATGATTTCGGGTATGCGAAACGAACCGCCGATCTCTACCAGCTCTCCACGCGATACCGGAACTTCTTTGCCCAAAGCCAGAGTATTCAGTATCAGCATAACTGCGGCGGCATTATTGTTTACTACCGTCGCGGCTTCAGCACCGGTTAATCGACAAATTTGTTTTTCAATAAATTCATCTCTATTGCCGCGTTCCCCACTTTCGAGATCGTATTCAAGATTGCACGCATCACGCAGTACCCCGAGCACCGCGTCGATAGATTCCTGTGGCAAGATTGCCCGCCCCAGATTGGTGTGAAGCAAGGTTCCTGTCAGGTTAATGACTCGTCGAATCTGGCCATTCGCGTCTCGCGTTATCTTCTGCTCAATCAAGGAACAGATAGCGGCTTCGTTCGTATCGACAATTCCTCCCTGCTTAATTGCAATACGCATGGATTCAAGCGCTTCCTGTGCGACATGTTTAATTTCTTTACGGCCATAGGAGAGTATCAATTCACTGGAGGAAGGCGAATTTAATAGTCGATCAATCGACGGTAGTTGTGCAAGCGCAGATAGTCCCGGTTTACCCATCGGGGTTGGCTCTCTAGAAACGGAGATCGGGAGATTTTAACTGGTTTTGACAGGAGCCTGGATTCTTTTTATACAGACTTTCCCTGTAGTGGTGACCATTTCTCCAACATCTGCTTTAAGGCTTCTAAAGTAAAGGGCTTAGATAAGACATCGTTTGCCCCTGCTTCAAGACATTGTTTGGTATCACTTTCCATAGCGTTCGCAGTCACGGCGATGATAGGAATCGGAGCGGTGCTTAATTCCTCGACTCTTATCTGCCTGATTAATTCATTCCCATTCATCTTCGGCATACGAATATCGGTGAGTAATAGCTGGTAGTTTCCAGTTTTCCACAACTCCAGCGCTTCAAGACCGTCATCGGCAAAGTCCGCACTGTAACCAAGTGCTTCCAGTTGTGCTTCCATCAAGACCTGGTTCGCCAGATTATCTTCAGCAACCAGTATATCGGGCCTATTGATAACGGAACTATCAATTTCAACTTCGGCCGCATTAGATACCTCGATCCCGTCTCGATAGCCTTGTATGGTCTGAAACTGTACCGTAAAAGTGCTGCCTTGCCCCGGCTTACTATCAACTTTGAGTTCGCCCTGCATGAGTTCAACCAGTCGTTTGGTAATCACCAAACCAATACCGGTACCTTCGATACCCATGAACTCTGCGCCGAGACGATTAAATGGCTTAAACAAATCGTCTAGCTGATCGGGTGATATACCGATTCCAGTATCTGTAATACTAATTCTTGCTATTCCCTGTTCATCCAACTGATAATCGATGCTGATCTTGCCGTTCTCACAGTTATATTTCACCGCGTTGCTGAGCAGATTCAAAAATACCTGCTTCAACCTGCCTGCATCCGCCTCCACCATTACCCCGCTATAAACCCCCGGGTCGAATTCGATGCTGATACCGCGGCCTTTTGCCATCTCGGCCACCCAGGATACACTCGCTTTTATAACCGGCCCTAGTCGAACGGGTTCCATCGAGAGCTCGATGTTACCGGCTTCTACGCGAGATAAATCCAGAATTTCATCAATTAGATTTAACAGGTGTTTCCCGGCATTATTAATGGCGCGTGCTCTCGATTGGCGCTGTTCACCGAGGCTCATGTCATATTCGAATAGTTGCGAAAAGCCGAGTATTGCATTCAATGGCGTACGCAGTTCGTGACTCATGTTCGAGAGAAACTCAGTCTTTGCCTTACTGGCTTCTTCAGCTATGTTCCTGGCTTCGATTAAATCCACTTCGTACTTTTTTCGTTCGGTTACATCCTCAATAATGGTAAGAATTCTCTGCCAGCTATCCTCATCGCCTTTGACAAGGCTGGTAATCAAGCGGACATAAAATTCAGAGCCATCCATTCGAGTTTCTGTGGCCTCACTGAAACTTATCTTTTCAGAACCTGCAAGCCCTGCAATTTCTGATGCATATAGATTTGCCCATTCATCATCCCACCAGTCAGATGTATCTTCTTCGGAATCGATAAAGTCGTCAATGGAACCAGCACCGTAAATTTCCATTAATCTATCGTTGACGCTAGAGATAATAATCGTTCCCGCCAGTTCCTTTAACACCAGAGGGTTTTGTTGAAAATATTCGATAAAGTCATCAACTCCTTCGGATCGTAGTCTATCAACCCTCATTTTTATTTCTGACCAGTCCTGTTCCATCACACCGAGGGGTAATTTAGAAAACAGAGCGCTATAGCGCTGTTCGCTTTCTTCGAGCAAGCGAGTCGATTCCTCGATATCGGTAATATCCTGGATCGCACCGTAGGTGCGTGTAATAACACCATCTTCCACCTGCTTTCCATATTCTAGCTCAAGCAAATGTCGCACTTCGCCATTGGGCCTGATAATTCGATAATGAAATTTGTGTGCACTGCCCCGCGGATGATCGGGATGCAGGATAGCACCCAGGTTATCGATATAGCGCTGTAAATCATCCGTGTGAACAAAACGAAAATAATCTTCCTCACATTGGTATTGCTCATAGAGTGACTCCAGGCTCATCCCCATAATAGCCGCCATCTCCTCGGAGAAATAAGCAGATTTATTGGCTATTTCATCCCATTCCCAATATCCGATATTAACGGCTCTGGACAAAGTTTGATGAAGTTCCTGCTTAAACTCCGACGCCGCTTCATTCCCAGCCAATTGCTCACGCAGGCGCTCGATTTCATCATTTTTTTCCTGTAATAAGGATTGTAAACTGGCGAGTTTGGAGGGATTACTCATTAAAATCTAGGGCATTACTACAGGATTGGTCTTCATATAGAGTATAGACAGTCAATATGGAAAAGGAACTAAATGCTAGCAGATTCTATGAATATTCGTAAGTGCGTTCCGCTGGAACCAGCGAACCCGAAATTAATTGCAAATTACTGTCATCACTTAGGCGCGCTATGTCCTGAAAATCTCGGATCATGGTTCCAGCCATCGTATGGTTCCAGAACCATTCGTGCAATTGATGCGAAGAAGGATAGCCACCAGACGCCAATGCTGCTTCAGAATAATAAGCCTTAATATCATCAATCGCGAAGCGAGCCCGTGAAACCGCCGCCATACCTTTTGGATTCGGCATTGGGTCGGGTAAATGATAGCGTTCGATATACTCGACTGCGATGTCTGGAGTTAACCCGCTAATACCCACTGTCGTTTTACCTACTCGATACTGAGCCTTTTGCCAGATTGGTAACAGGCTCGAAGCTTCGGCAGTGGCACTCCTGCTATCCAGACTCCCGGGGGGAGACCAGCTAGCATCGCTCGGTTGATACGGCATTTGTTCGGTAAAATCTTGCAGAAACGGGGATGATACGGGCTTGTCCAGCAAGGCTAGCGCAGCCTCTAATATCCGTCGTTGTAAGGCAGCTTGATCAGGCTCCGCAAATGGACGACCTAACTCGAAGGGCACCCACAAAGCCCTTGGAGGATGCATGCTCACAATGTGCTCGCGCACTAGTGCAACAATGGTGGTTGCTAAGCCTTCATCTTCGAGGTAATGGGCCAGCCCGCTCACGGCGCGCGTACAGGCGGGTCATACCGGTGCCAGGACGACCGTGTTTACTCCAAGTGCCAGCATTGAACGACCTAGTTCCCGCGCCTTGTCTTCCAGAGCCACAGGACTGGTCGCACCCATGAACGCGTAATGCGTATCGGCTGCTTTGCCTATATGACCATCGCGCTCCAGCTCCAATAGCCGGTCACGGGGCAGCAGTACATTCGTATCCTGCTGAAAACCAGTACGATCGAAATTGGTGGAAACGTGACTACAGAGAATGTCGTTATCGTTAACACTGGCCGCAATCGAGCGATAACCGGTTTCGCTCGACAGCATGGGCCGCTCACCACGAACGATTAATCCGGCAGTCGAGACGATAGCAACATGCCGTTGTCTGGCCGGTACCGGCGTAGTAAAGGGCGTTTGATTATAGGTCGGACATTGGAGGTCGGTGATGACCGTACGTTCGGGCTCGGGTACGTCGATTAGCCGTACCATATCAGTGGCTTCTACGCTTCAAACTTGAGCGAAATTGGGTTAGGAATGCTGAGAAACCTGGAAGCATGACAATGATTTTATAGGATCGAGATAATCCGAGCAAGCTGGGGTCGCCCTATTCGGAAGAACGCCAAATAGATTAGGAATATTGTGCGGCAAAAAAAGCTGGGGCAGAGGAAGTTAGCGGGAATATCCATGGTGTTTCCATTTTCTTTAACCCAGGATAGGTGTATTAGTAAACACTTAAATAGTTTAAACTTATTTCGCATTAATGAACGTAATAAAGGAGATTTCTTATGCGACGTAAACTTGTTTCGATAACATTCTTTGCTGTGAGTCTATTAGCATTTCCGCTAGCGCAAGCAGATATCGACAAAGCCCAACTGAAAAAAGAAGCGGTCAATATCGTGAAGAAGTTCGGTGGCACTCTTAAACCCGAACTAAAGCAAGCGATCAAAACAGGTGGTCCAGCGCATGCAATTTCCGTTTGCTCTGAAAGAGCCCCGGCCATCGCCAAAAGCCTTCACAATGAAACCGGCTGGTATGTAAAGCGAGTCAGTCTCAAGGCACGCAATCAGCAAACGGCTATCCCTGATGCCTGGGAAAGAAAGGTACTGGAACAGTTCGACCAACGCCAGGCCAAGGGTGAATCCGCTGAAAAGATGGCCTTTGCTGAAGTAGTGGATGGTAAGTATCGCTTCATGAAAGCACAGGGTGTCGAGCCTGTTTGCATGAATTGCCATGCCGCTGATATCAAACCGGAAATCGAAGCGGTGCTTAAGGAAAAATACCCTCAGGATATGGCGCGCGGATATACCCTGGGCCAAATTCGAGGCGCTTTCAGTCTGGCCAGAGGCCTTTAATAGCTGTCGTGACTGATTATGGCCTGGCTTTCAGCATTAAAGCCAATCTGGTGATCAGTAATATCCATGGTGTTCCATGCAATACCAGATCAAACATATCCACGGGCCTGATCAGTTCGCCAGACACCAGCATGGACAATTTTTGCCAAACATGTGGTTCTGGCCTGAATGGAGCCAAACCCAAAGTAAGGCACAGGACAATTATCAGGGATAAGGGTATCTTATTCAGCATCACGGTAAGATAGATAGTATTTCAACTCGCACTATTGGTCACGGAATATAAAGCCCATAATAACTATCCAAAAAATTAAATAAATGCCCGATCTAAAAATACTCACCCCCACGGACTTCAAAACCATGCCCTGGCGCAACGGCAAAGGCAATACGATCGAACTGTTGAAGGAGGATTTGCCAAATCGTGATGGATTTGCCTGGCGCTTAAGCATGGCGGATGTCACCAGCGACGGTGAATTTTCAAATTTCAGCGATTACTGTCTGCAATCAACCCGAAAACATAAAAATCAGCGTCGATGCCGGGGTAATATTAGTCTATGTTGTTGAAGGCGAATTAGAGGTTAACGCTTCGTCGATTGGGACTTTAAGCATCCCGCAGCAACATTTACTGGTTATTCATGCTCCGGCGAGAAAAGTCTTGCAATGTTGGGGCACGGCATTTATTGCGACCCAGATTAATTATCCGAGCTAGCCCGATTACCCTGAATTTTCCGCGGTCTCTTTGTCCGGTATCACTATCCAGAATGTTGATCCTTTTCCAACCTCGCTTTCGACTCCGATACGACCACCCAGGACTTCAGTTAGTTTTTTGCAAATAGTCAGGCCAATACCGGTTCCCTCGATGGTACTCGCTTCTTTGCCAAGTCGGTCGAACGGCTCGAACAATTTGTCCTGGTCGTTCCTGGCGATACCCTTTCCGGTATCGGTTACCGTTATTTTAATCTGGTTATCAGGGGTCATCGCACAGGACAGCGTTATTGATCCGTCTTCCCGGTTGTACTTGACTGCATTGGATAACAAATTAATCAGGATTTGTTTTAACAGGGTGCAGTCTGTGCTGATGGAAATGTGGGTACCTGGTTCCCTTTTGATTCTTAGCCCTCGATGCTTCGCCTGATAATCAATCAGTGACAGACATTCGAGGCAGAGTTCGTTAATCTGAACCGGTTCGATAGATAGAACTGTCTTTCCAGACTCAATTTTAGTTAGATCAAGAACTTTATTAATCAACTCCAACAGATGGTTACCGCCACTCATGATGTGATCGACGTGCTCCATTTGTGATTTACTCAGTGTTTTCTCATTATTCATTTCCAAAATTTGCGCGAAACCGAGTATCGCATTTAGCGGTGTTCTCAGTTCATGGCTCATGGATGAGAGAAATCTGGATTTGGCGAGGCTGGCTTCCTCAGCCATTGCCTTCGATTGCAATAGTGCCGCTTCGGCCTGTTTACGTTCGGTGATGTCGGTGCGAATGGAAACATACTGGAAGAGATTTCCATTCTCGTCCGGGAAGGGAACGATAGTGGCCTTGACCCAGTAGTGTCCGCCATCTTTCTTATTATTCTTTATTTCACCGTGCCACGGTCTTCCACTGGTAATGGTGCCCCATAAGTCTCGATAAAATTCTATCGAATGTTCGCCCGACTTCAGCATTCGGTGGTTCTGGCCAATCAGTTCATCCCGGGTGTAGCCACTGATTTCGCAAAACTTTTCATTGACCTGGACGATGTCGCCCTTTATGTTGGTGGTACTAACGATGGCGTGTTCATCAAGCGCAGTCTTCTGAAAATCCAGCTCCCTGGAGCGCTCTCCAATTCGCCGCTCCAGTCCTGCTTCCCGGTTTTTGCGACCGGTGATATCCATAATCGTACCAACGTGACCAATTACTTTACCATCTGCACTAATCTGGGGACTAGCATGCCCTGACACCCAGGCTACGGTTCCGTCGGACCTCAGAAATCGGAATTCTATGTTCCAGTCTTCCTCGCTATGAACATTCTCCAACCAATTATCCGTAACCGTATTGCGATCCTCAGGATGTATTTTTGAATGCCACGGCTCGCCAGTCAGTTCTTCGACCGTATGCCCTGTAACAGCGGCCAAAGCCTCGTTAACATACTGGGCGATCCCGTCGTTGTCGGAGTAAAAAATTCCGATAGGTGCCGCGTTCGACAAGGTGTCGAAAAGGCTCCTCGCCTCCTCCAGTTTCTTTGCTTGCTCCATGGTATCTTGACGAGTCTCTTCCGCCAGGCGCAATTGCCGATTTGCGGTAGTGCGTCGTGACAGGTTCTCAATAACGCTTGGCAGTAATTTGAGGTATACCGACTGATCGTCCTTAACCACATACTGCGAAACACCGAGATCGAGAGCCTCAATCATCAAATTCTGGTCGCCCGCACCAGTCACCATCACGATGGGAAGCTCCGGGTCATCGGCAAGCAGTTTCCGGCATACGTCAATGCCGTTCATGCCTGGAAGCAGGTAGTCGACTGCAATTACGTCGTAAGTCGAGGATGCAAACAAAGCAAGACCTTCTTCGCCTGTAGCAGCGATATCCACGCTGTGGCCACGATCTTCCAGCACGGATTTAAAAATATCTGCGATGCTTTTCTGGTCTTCTATATATAGGATGTGTGGAATTGAAGTATCCCTCGTGAGAGGCCGTTAATTATCTAGGCTTCATAGTATAGAAAAACATATTCGTCAGGAGATAATCTTAGCCTATAGCCAGGCCCGATGGAAATTGCTGCCCTTTCAGTTTCTATTAAACCATGATTATTCAGTCAATTAATGATTCTCCGTTTGGCGCAACTGTTGCAGATTTCGATTGCGCCAACCTCGACAAAGATGCAGTGGATGAAATTCGTTTAGCGCTACACCATCACCAGGTTTTGATGTTTGTAAATCGCACTAATCATACGAATTCAGGAGGTTCAAAATTCTGAGAAATCGTGGCTAGAGCTAAAGATCAATTTTATTGCTATGCTCGCACGCATTTAATTCATTGATCAGGAATCTCCATGACCTCTACCTTGAAATCTAATTTGGCATCATTTGGATTCTTACGGCTGGGACTAATCGGCCTGGCAATAGTTTCCATGCTATTACCCATGGTTGAGTGGATAGCAATCCAGTTGATCGAGGAACGTCTGGATGACTCATTATTATCGTTAAGTGCCGGATTGATCGCGCCAGTCATGGCACCAATGTTAATCGTGGTAATGCTGTTAGATGTCATTATGGCAAAGGTTCGAGCGTCGGATGATCACACTAGTTCGGGCGATCTGTACAGAATGGTTAGTCGAGTCGATACAATATTAATTATTGTAATGCTGGCTTTCTGGATACCATTCCTCATTTCGCTGACTTCGTAGCGGATTATCTTTGCCGACGATGATGTGACCGGAGACCAAACAAATCGCTCCCAGAAAAGTGAATATACGCTCTATAAGATTTAGTCAGAGAAACATATTCGAGTAGCGAAAGAATTTCATTCAGTATATATTGGTCTTAAAAAACGATCCTAGTCATAGCATTGAGGGCTGAACAATTAAAACTATCGAGTGGTATTTTGATTTCCTGTCGCCGTTTGCCTACCTGCAATCGCAGCGCCTCGGTGAGTTCCCAAAAAATGCCGAAATTATCCATCGCCCCTTACTGTTTGGTGGTCTGATCGCCCACTGGGAAACCAAAGGGCCGGGGCAAATACCACCACAGCGCCTGCAAACTCTACGACATACACTATGGATGGCGAAACAGCAGGGTATACCCTGTCATTTGCCGCCAAAGTTTCCGTTTAATCCTCTTAAGGCATTGCGCCTGGCGGTATCGCTAGGTTCAGACCGCGAAACTATCGAAACAATTTTCCGTTGTATCTGGCAGGACGGGCTACTACCTGAAGACGAACTGGGCTGGCAAGGTATCGTCGAGGCTTTGGCGGTCGAAGATGCTGATACCCGTATTCAGCAACCTGAGGTAAAGGAACAACTGATAGAGAACGGCCGCCGGGCTATCGAAGCCGGTGTTTTTGGCGTACCTACTTTTGTTTACGACAAGGTTATTTTCTGGGGAGCCGATGAAACCGATTTTGTGCTCCAGACCCTGGCTGACCCAGGCATTTTAAGCACTGAGGAAATGCTTCGAATTGACACCATTCCGCCCGGTGAGCGGCCAGGTACAGAGTAGCTGTATCGATCATTATAACAATCAGTATCTTTTATAAAATTTACTTCGGAGGACAGTAATGAAACAGGAAAAATTAGAGCGGGAATTATCTCGTCGAGAACTATTGGGTATTACAGGTAAATACGGAGCCAAAGCGGCTCTTTATGCCATTTCTGCGCAGGCGACTCTGGGCTTCGTCCCATCGCTTTCAAAATTCGTGATGAATGACGCCAACGCTGCGGCCAAGGCAAAATATAATCTGCGATACGGTGCCACGGTTATCAGTAAAGCCAACGAACCGCGTTTCCAGACCAAGGCTTATCGTTTTGTGGAACTGGTCGAGCAAATGTCGGATGGCGAAGTTTCGATCCAGGTCATAGATTCCCGAGGTGCCTGTGCGGAACCCAATTGTGGCACCCGGGTTGCCAACGGCGTCCTCGATATGGGTAATTCATCGGCACAAAATCTGGCGGCGGTGTTGCCTTACGCCATCGCGCTCGATTTCCCCTATTTATGGAAGGATAGAACCGGGTTTTACAACATGCTGTTCAGCAAGGAGTCTGAAAAGCTCTATCGTGGCGTGTTCCGCAGTCGTTATGGCATCGAACCTCTGTTCGGCAATGGTGATATGCGGGGTCTTTTTATGGGCCTCAAGTACAAGGATCACCCGCCGATCAGATCACCAGAGCAGCTTAAAGGTGCCAAACTGCGCATCACTAACAGCGAGCCAATTCGTGCCTTTGGTGCCGGAATCGGCATGAATCCCATTCCTTTAGCTTTTGTCGAAACCCTGGAAGGCTTGAAATCAGGTATCGTCGATGCTGCCGAGATCTGGGCAGCACCGGCGACTATGGCCGGTATGCAGAAGGTCTGTTCGCAATGGCTCGCGCTCGACTTCGGCCCTGGATTCGAGCTGTGCTTCATCTCCAGTGCGGTGTTCGATAAATTTCCTGATCGCATTAAGGAAATATTCTACGAAGCTGCCTGGCAGGCAATGAAAGAAGGCTTTACCGGTGTTCTGGAAGCCAATAATAAACTGGTAGGCGTAGGGCCAGATCCGGCACCCGATAGCGACTTTCTTGCCGCCAACATAAAGAATGTGCGCTTCACACAGGAAGAACTGGAGCCATTCAAGGCCCTGTCTGCAGCCGACCGACGCCCCGAACTCTATTCAGGTATTCGTAAAAAACTCGACAAACTGGCTGGCCTGGATATTTTCGGCGCGCTACAGGAGTACGAGGCAAAGATTTCGGGCAAGCCGCTCATAGCCGAGAAATGGTGGACATAGATAGAGACATTGCGCAGCTGCGCTATTTCCTTATTTGATTCGAAATCCCGAGGTTGCTGATATGAGAGAGCGATTCAACAAGGTCGTGACCGCCGTCGAAAATGGGGTGATGCTGGTGAGCTACATCACTCTCATCGTGCTGGTCGGGGTAGAAGCTCTGCGTCGCATGATCACCACGGAACAGGCCGCCTGGGGACCCGAAGTATCACTCTACGCCTTCGTCTGGCTCACCTGGTTTGCTATGTCCAGCAACATCAATTTAGGTCTGCACCTGTCCTTTGACGAATACCGTGATCGATTCCCGTGGCCAGTACGAGCCTTCTTCGAATCTCTCGATTGTATTTTCTGGCTGATATTAGGCTTTGTCATCATCAAAGTTTCGGCTGGCATCGTACAGAATAACATTCGTTTCGAACAGGTTATTTTTGGTACCGATATTCCGCTGTGGATAGCAACAGTGGCAGTCCCGATCGGATGGTCTTTTTCTATGATTCGTGTGTTACAGAAATTCTGGAGTATCTGCAACGGCGAAAGGAAAAGAGTCGTCCATCATGTACGGGATCACTCGGCCTAGGCCGGAGTGCATGAGGGAATAAAATGGCCATCTGGATAATTTCGTTACTGGCGATAGTCCTGTTTTTAACCGGCACGCCGATCCTATTGATTATCGGGCTCTGGGTCGCCGCTACATCGCATTTTGTCATCGATTATCCGATGGCGCATATCGGCATAGGTGCCACCGACACGATAAAAGTCTATGTATTCCTCGCTGTGCCACTGTTCGTCGCTACCGGGGATTTTTTGACCGCAGGCGGAATTTCTCAACGTCTGGTAGCTTTTTCGAGAAGCCTGGTATCGATCTTTCCGGGTTCAACTGCGGCGACGACTATGGTGTCCTGCGGACTGTTTGCTGCGGTGAGCGGATCGAACTCGGCGACTGCCGCAACCATGGGGCGCCTGCTCGGCCCAGAATTGAAGAACCGGGGCATCCCTCCGGGCCTCGCGGCATCACTGGTTGCCGCTGGCGGCACGGTTGGTGTGATTATCCCACCGAGCGTCATCTTCATCGTCTATGGTGTCACTGCTGGTGTCTCTTCGGTCGACTTGTTTCTTGGTGGTCTTATCCCAGGGGCCTTACTCGTCCTTTGTCTGGTTGCTTCCGCCATCTGGTTGACGCGCAAAGTGGAGCCATCCGAGGGCTTAGCGTCCTTCAGTTTTTCTAATATCGCCAGAAAGGCCGCAGAGGCCTGGATAGGCTTTATCGCAATCGGGGTTATTTTCTTCGGCATTTACTGGGGTTATTTTAGTCCGACTGAAGCGGCCGGGGTGGTGACAATCTACTGCTTCCTCGCCGGGTGGCTGATTACACGGAAAATCAAGTTTCGTCAGTTGCGCAGTATACTTTTGCAAAGTGCCGCGTTAACCGGAATGATCATGCCACTGGTGGCATTCTCAGTGCAGTTTCAACAGGTCGCTTCTGTCATGGGTTTGCAGGAAACGCTGCAGGGTTTTTTGCAAACTGTAGGGACTAATATTGCACCGGCATTTTCTATCGCTTTGATGATGCTGTTAATCCTCATGGTCGGTGCGATAACAGAGTCTATCGCCGTGGTGCTAATCCTGGGGCCTATCCTCGCGCCTGTCGCCGCTGGGTTCGGCATCGATCCCGTACATTGGGGTGTGGTCTTTGTTTTAGGCACTACCATCGGCTTCGTCACCCCGCCTTATGGTTTGAATTTGTTCGTTGTTTCGGGTGTGATGAATGTACCCTACGCGCAGGTAGTGAGAAATATATTCAAGCTGCTGATTCCTCTGTTAGTAGCATGGGCACTGGTAGCACTGATGCCGTGGACGACATTGCTGCTGCAAGATAGTAGTTAATCAGTAACACCTTTCGTCCGTTCAACAAACTGGTTAGCGAACTAATCATCGACTATTATGTCGATATGAAATCTCCCCTGTTAATTATTCTGGCAAGCCTGACAATCGGCCTGGCAGTTGGCCTACTGATTAAAGACGGTTCCGATGAACCTGAACCAGTTCAGACATCTAATACCCAAAAATCAGCATTACTCGACAACACCAAAACCGTACAGGCAACCAATGACCCGGCGATTCAGGAACTCCAACAACAACTTCAGGATGAAATTTCCGCACGCCAATCGTTGCAAAAACAACTAGATAACCTGGGCAGTCAGCTCGCGGCTTTAGAGAAAAATTTGCAACAGCAAGCGACTGAGGAATCCAGTCAGCAATCGAATATCAATTCACATTCTGATAACACTGAAAGAGACTGGTTTAATACCCAGGCGCTGATCGACGGTGGGCTCAGTAGTGCCGAAGCCAATGATTTAAAAGTATTTTTCGAACAACAGGAAATGGATCAGATGTATATGCGCGACCAGTCGATACGCGAAGGCTGGGACAGGCAAAAATATCGCGAAGAATTACAGAAAATCGAAGAAAGCAGTCAGGCGTTTTTAAACCAGCTTAACGACAGCACTTACGACGCCTATCTCTATGCATCAGGCCAATCCAACCGGGTTGAAGTCACCAATGTCCTTGACAGTTCGCAGGCTAGTAGCGCGGGTATCCAGTCAGGTGATCGCATTATTAGTTATGATAATGAACGTGTTTACAGCGGCTTCGAATTAAGATCTGCAACCACTGGTGGCGATATCAATGAATCCGTGGCAGTCGAAGTTGAACGCGATGGTGCGATTATGGAGCTTTACCTGAGCCGTGGCCCGCTGGGAATACGAATGAACTCTATCAGTGTGACACCAGGTGGTTAAAAAACAATACCTATACCGAAACTAAATTGAGTCCGACTGGCGTCTTTCGGAGACCACAGATGAATTTTCTGCGCCAAAATAACCGGGTAACTATAGCTAGTTTCACCTACCTGACCCTGCTGGTTATCGCCTACCTCACCAAACACAGTCAGCAACTTCCCCAGAGTATAAACGGTCGGTTCGAGAAAACCCGGCTGTAATACCAGAAATCGTCCCAGTGGTTTTTCATTTTGTTGGGGACGCTGCGAACTGCCCAGTGGATAAGCTAGCAATTCAATTTGCGTTGCATCTTTTAAATTCTGTACATCGAGAATTGTGCCACCCCACAGAGCCAGTTTTCCGCGGCTATCAACGGGGTTTGCGATAACACTAGTCGGCGTTATCGCCCCATCAACCTGCGAGGCATCGAAAACAGAGTTACTGGCGCATGCTGTGAACAGTAAACTAAAAATTATTAACCAATGGCTATTTTGCATCGACATTTCCAGCTATTAGATTAACGATAATAATAGGGGTAAGGATAGTAAGGCCTGCCGTAAAAAGGATGATAAGGCCGGTAATATGGCGTCTGCATATCTACCCGTTCGGGCCGTGGGGGCCAGAGATAATAATTTTCAACCTCAATCACAGGGTATTCATAATCGTATTCGCCGATTTTCAAAGTCTCGGTTTTTATCAGCTTACCGATCACGGTAATCTCTCGCTCTTTACTAAACACCAATGGTTCCAGAAATTCATTAACGACCGCGATAAAACGCCCAGGACTTTGAGCTAAAATTCGAGGACGGCCGTTATCGCCCGTAGGAAACGCGATAACGGTCATCCAGCTAGTGCTCTGTTTATTTTCCGTACCAAGAATTACCCCGGCCCAGCGGAATTTGTTCGACTGGTAAGCTTGCGCATTGGCCTGTACTGCGGCGAAGTCTGCCGCAGCCTCGACAGGCTCTCGGATATCGGGCGGGATATTCGAGCTACAGGCTATCAACACCATCACCATACCAAGGCACAGAACTACTAATATTGGACGTTTATGTTTCATATAAATTAGAGACGTTGAAAAGAGAATTCGTTCCCATATTCTCCTTTATTTGATGAAAAAATATATAACTAGAGATTCCCTATTTATTGCTTGTCTGTCAATTCATAATTCGACAAGATAACACTCGTAATCAACTATGCTGGCTCGGGCGGTACCGCAGCTTATAATTCTCTATACCTACTCCCCGAAACATATCCCAACGGATACCGATGATAAACTACGCGCGCAATTCAATATTTGCCTACCTAAACCCTCGATGGGGCATTCATGAAAATAGCCAGCTTTAGACACGACCGTATCACCCGCTATGGCGTAGTAACTACCGATGGCATCATTACCGTGAGCGATGACTTTCGCAATCGTTACCCCAGTCTACGCGATGTACTCGATGATGATGCACTGGACAAATTGGCCCAGGATACCCAGGATCGCGATACCGATGTGCCGCTCGACGAGGCGCAACTCTTACCCCCCATCACCAATCCACGCAGAATATTCTGTGTCGGAATTAACTATCCCAAAAAATACCCGCTGGATAACCCGGCGCCACTGCCAGAACATATCGTCCTGTTCGCCAAACTCGACGGTACGCTAGTCGGTCACGGTGAACGGCTCGAAATCCCCAAAGGCGAGGCATCCGATACCTTTGATTACGAGGGTGAAATTGGTTTGGTGATCGGAAAAGCCGGTCGCCATATCGATGGAAAAGACGCCTTAGATTATATTGCCGGGTACACCATCATTAACGATGGTTCCGTACGTGGCTGGCAAAAACACAGTATTCACGCCGGCAAAAATTTTGCCAAATCGGGCGGCTGCGGCCCCTGGATGGTGACTGCGGATGAAATTAACGATTTAACCGCCATGCGATTGAGCACGCGACTAAACGGTGAAACAGTGCAGGACACCACAGTTGCCGAAATGATTTTCTCGATTCCCGAAGTCATCGCCTATATCTCGCACACCATCGATTTACGCCCTGGAGATTTAATCGCTACCGGTTCACCCGAAGGCGCGGGCGGCAGTCGTCAGCCGCCGCGTTTTCTGCGCGAGGGAGATGTACTGGAAATGGAAGTATCTAGTGTTGGGGTATTGCGTAATCCGGTTGGCTAAGCAGCATTCGCTTTATTCCTGTTCGGTCAGATTATCCGCTATTGCGACTATTGCCGCCACTCCCGAGTCGCTGTTGGTTTACCACATTAAATCATCCGGTATTTGATAATCCGCATAAGGATCATCCTCGTCGACTTCTGTCTCGCTAATCTGATTCAATTGCACAACAGAGCTTTCGTCCCTTTGCGCTATCTTTTCCGCAATTATCGCAGGTACCAGCTCGTAGCTGTCGTCGCCGTCTTTAAGGATGGTAACGATTGCTAACCGACCCGATACCAACTGCTTTTGTACCAATGCCTGGACTGATATTTTTTTCACCTTGTCGTTATGGACAAAGCTGTAATTAATTTCACCACCTTTCCTGTCGATGCGATTTAATTCGATGAGCTGCTTTATCTGCGCCAACAATGCTTTTTGATTTGACTGCGTTTGTTTCTGACGGTTCAATTCACGATCGCGTTCAAGCTTGCGAGTCTTTTCCTGTTGTGCTGCTTCACGTGCTTCGTTGACCGTTTTCCCACCCATTTTTCGATGGTTTTTTGTCTGCTTCTGTTTTTCCTTTTTGGCTTTATTGGCCTTGTTTTTATCAACCAATCCAGCCTTGAGCAGTTGATCCTGTAGGGATGCCATGAGTGATGCCTTCGTTATTCGGGCGAATAGAATATAAAACTGTTGGCTTCCGCGCCAGTAGTAGTGCTCCATTATTTAATTCGGTGTATTTACACCTCAGCCAAACCGCTTCAATTGCTGGTTAAATTGATCCGACAAAGCCTCCAGGGCTTTCGACTGACTGCTAGTTTCGTTCAGTTGTTCCTGACTATCCTGTAACAAATTATCCAGTTGCTCGATGTGATTTACAATTTCGGTCGAGGTCAGACCTTGTTGGGTAGCGGCGGTTTCAACGCTTTGAATTAATTTCGAAACCTGCGAGACAATGCCACGCATGTTTTCGAAATTTACTGCGAGTTGTTCAATTTCGGCGAGAGACTGTCGCGACATTTCATTGCTAACAGCCATCAAAGCCTCGGTTTTACCCGCTCTATCTTCCAGGCTTTCCATAATGTCGCGAATTTCTTCGGTTGAGCCTTGCGTTTGTGTTGCCAACTGCCGTACTTCATCGGCTACCACAGCAAATCCCCTGCCATGCTCTCCCGCCCTCGCCGCTTCGATAGCAGCATTCAAGGCCAACAAATTAGTTTGACCAGAAATACTGGTAATCACTGAAAGCACATCGGAAATCTTGCGCCTGTTTTCCGACAACATGCCCATACTCTCGACTGAATCAGCCACCTGAGCGACTAATTCGCGTAGTTGCACCGTGGTTTTTTCTAACTGCTTCTCTCCGTTTATAGACTCCTGCTGAATATGTTCTGCATCTTTGCCAAGCGCTATCCTACTGCTATTAACCGTCTCAAAAATAGACGATAGCGCATGAGAGGCATCGGATGCTGTATGTAAAGCCTGTCGTTGAAGTTCCAATACCTGACCACCTTGACTACTTTGCTGTTCGAGCTGACTACTAACCTGATTGATTCCCTGTACAGACTGATCCATTTCAGCGTGTGTCTCACCGATTAAATCCACATAACGGTTAAACGCCTGTACAACAGGCTTCAACTCTGGCGAGGTGTTTTCATCGAGTCGGTGGTTTAACACGCTATCCGTGTCCGTCATTGATTGCAGGGGTTTGGAGATAGCCATGATCGGGCGCCGAATACTGGCAGCGAGTAAGCCGCTTAATATCAGAACGACAACCACAGCAATGGCAAGCAACCCCAACAGTTGGCCTAGTAAATCCTCCCTCCCAGATTGGGTGTTGACTACTGAAGCAGTTTTTGGCTCTGCAAGCGCAGCATTAAACCGATTAACTTCACTGCGAATTTCCTCGATGTGACGACTAAGCAATTGCTGATCAATTTGCTGTTGGCGATTAAACCAGGCTGGATCCGGCATTTTGATCGGTTCCATAACGAGAGCCCTTAATTTATCGCTTCCTTTAAATACGTCTGCGGCAGCCTCGCGAAATGTAGGCATTAATATTTCAAGCCGATTTAGCCTGTCCTGATACGGTGCCACTGTTAAGGATACAAGCAAATCCTGTAGCGCATTTTCCGCAGCGTATAACTCCAACAGAAAGGCATCACGCTGGCTACTACCGGCATCGCTGGTATAGCCGCTGAGAGTCGACATCGCGAACTGCAGATGACTCAACAGTGCCTGACTCTGGCGCCGAGTCGGCTCCTGGTCATGCGTGCTTAAATCGACTTTTAACTGCCGTGCGAGATCGAGCATTTCCGGCATTAGTTTTTGATACAGATTTTTAACTTTAGCCGCGCGCTCGCTCGAGTTTGACACCCGGTATTGTAAAAATCGACTATCAAGGTCATCGTTAACCTGCTTTATCTGCGATAAGTCGCCGAGGTCTGATAGTTTAGTGTCGGCCAGCATTTGTGTCGCCTGGGTTGCCAACTTTTCATATTGCGTTTGAATGTCGGAATCGACTTCAGGCGAATACCGTGCAATCAATTCTAACCGCGTTTGCCAGTTAAATAGCCACTCGGTTAATAGCGGTGAACGGGCTTCAGCCTGCTCGAATTGCGCCAGAGTTAGATTTGGAACCGGCTCGGACTGAACCGCTTCGGGTTGTCGATCAAGTAATGACCAGCCCAGCACAATAGCAACGGACAACAGTATCATTACACTAATCGGTAGCAATGCGATTCTGGCCAGTAAAGGTAGTCGGTCAAAGGTATTCATAAAGTTTGACTCCTGGTCATAGCGACAAGCTGCGCGTGAATTTCACGCATCCGCATGTATATATCTTCAACACTACTATCTTCAGTTTCTGCGGCAACGGAACCTGGGTCGGGCAGTCCCAAATTAATCCGGGTGCGGTACAAATCACCAATAGTCGATCGTGTGAGTTCGAAAATATCAATTAGTTGTTTTGCGCCGGTTTTCATGATCCCCGGTATCACCGGTTTGACATTTAACACACGTTGCAATCGACCCAGTAAATGTAGATTCTGATAAGCCACTAGCATCACATCCCGATAACTTTTCTGCTCGAATTGCTGGGTAAGCGGGTCAGCCAGATTCAACGATCTATGTCTGGCGATGCTATCCAGTGATATTTTAATAAACGCCAGTTGTGTCTGCACCGAGCGGCTATCTGGCGGCGAGTTTAACTCAACTAACAACTGTTTCAGATACCAGAGTTGACCATAATTATCATTAGCAGATTTACCGACTAGAGACTCCGGCCCCAGCGGTCGCTCCAGATTTTGCTGCTCCAGTAAAACATCAAGACCCTGGTTGATATAATCGAGCAGATCAAAGCTGTCATCGTAAATTACTGGTCGCGCCAGAGGCTTCACCCCGGCCAGAACAGCCACCGAGGACTTCTGCTGTAGCTGGCGTAACAATCCAAACACTGCCAGGGCCTGTTGATAAAGATCGGTTGACCGCTTGTTTTTAAATTCTGGTACCGTCAGCTTACCCAGGGCAATACCAGAAGTCTGCGCGAGTAACTCAAGTTTGATAATGCCAAGCTCGGCGACTTCATAAATATGATTATTATCACGTATTTCGGTTTGCGCCTGGGTATTCGAACAGATAACCAGAAGAACCGCCACCATCGCAAAAGCTGGTTTTAATCTCATTAGAATACAGGTTTCATACTAAACAATACCGTTAACGGCACTGGCGCCATTAGCTTTAATTTGGTTAGATAGCCACATGAATGAATTAACCTCTTTGCGAGCACTCTCACAGGCACTCGAAAATACTGAACTTAGCGCTGTCGAACTGGCGCAGCAGACGCTTGACCGTGCCAAACAGTCGGATTCAGTATTTATAGCACTGAATGACGCTTTAGCCAGTCAGGCGAACACCGTCGATGAAGCTCGAAAACGTGGTGATTCGCTGCCGCCTCTGGCAGGCATACCGATTAGCACTAAAGACCTGTTTAATCTAAAAGGTGAGAAAACGTTAGCGGGTTCGATTGTTCGCCAAGCTTTGTGCGATGTCGAAGATGAGGATGCCGAAGTCATCAAACCATTACGCGAAGCCGGTTTACTCTTTGCTGGCCGAACCAACATGAGCGAATTCGCTTTTTCCGGCATGGGTAAAAATCCGCATTACGGTACGCCTCTTTCGATTTGGGATAGAAAAACCAGGCGCCTGCCGGGTGGTTCGTCGTCGGGCAGCGCCGTTAGCGTCGCAGAGGGTATTGTAGTTGCCACACTCGGTTCAGACACCGCTGGTTCCTGCCGGATTCCAGCCGCTTTTAATGCCATCGTCGGCGTCAAACCGAGTTATGGACGCCTGTCACTAACCGGCATTTATCCGCTCTCGCCCACCTCTGATGCACCGGGGCCTTTGGCCAATGATGTCGATAGCTGTTATATATTAGACCAGCTCATGAGCGGTCGCTTATCGCCTTCCGCTCCCTTGCCTACTCTGGAATTACCATCGGTCGAATCATTGAAACTGGTTGTACCTCAGTCAGGAGTCCTCGATGAGCTGGATGAAGAAGTTCAAACTGCTTTCGCTCGGTCGCTCGAAGCTTTACGCGCGAGTGGGATCAGTATTATTGAAGCTGATATGTCATCCCTCGACGACTGTATCGACATGTTCGCCAAACGTGCAATCGTCATCCACGAGGCCTACCATTATCATCGACAAATGCTGGAGCTACACGGTGACCAATACGATCCTTTTGTTCAGCAACGCATGTCAGGTGGTGCCACCATCAGTGATCAGGAGCAAATAGCCAGATACCAGGAAAAGGCCCGAATTATCGAGCATTTTAACCAGCAGTTTCGCACTACAGGTGGTGACGCCTTACTCTACCCGACGGTTCCCTGCATTCCGCCCGCTATTGCAACAACCGAAGATATTGACGATGCCCGCGCAGTAAACCTTCGTTGCCTGCGTAATACTGCGACCGCCAACTATTTCGACGGTTGCTCGATCAGCCTGCCCTGCCATAAAAGCGGAATTGCACCGGTTGGTTTGATGGTCTCGGCGATGAATGGCGATGACGAGGATTTGTATGCTATTTCGGCGGCGATTGAACACGTAATCAAGGAAATCAGATAAACCATCATGGCCGATTCCCCGCCTAGCGAATTCAAAGACGAGCAGGACGAATGGATTGAATCGCTGGATTCGGTGATCGAATTTAGCGGTCCTGAAGCTGCCGTCACCATTCTCGAAGCACTCGATCGACGCGCCAAGGAACTCGGTTTAATTCACGAGGCGCCCAAATACTCTCCCTATCAAAATACCATCTCGGTCGAAGACCAGCCTCACTACCCCGGTAACTTGCGACTGGAAGAACGCATCAACG
>JAUVCH010000183.1 GCA_030595795.1 Gammaproteobacteria bacterium | reverse complement strand
GGGTGAGGAACTAAACGAAGATATCGCCTACTGTATAGGGCGTGCGTTTGCTCAACACCTTAAAGCCAAGCGCGTAGTCGTCGGCGGAGATGTACGTCTGACCAGTGAATCACTCAAAAAGGCTCTTTCTAAGGGGCTAATGGATTCCGGTGTCGATGTGATTGATATCGGCATGACGGGTACCGAGGAAGTCTACTTTGCAGCCTTCCATCTGGATGTGGACGGGGGGATAGAGGTTACAGCCAGCCACAATCCGATGGACTACAACGGCATGAAGTTTGTGGGCAGAGGTGCGCTGCCCATTAGTGGCGACACTGGGTTGAAAGAAATTCAGCATATTGCAGAAAGCCAGAATTTTGAGGATATCAGCGATCAAGGTTCCTTCAGTCAGCTTTCTATCCTGGATGCCTATATCGAACACCTGTTCGGCTACATCGACGCTTCTGAACTCAAACCACTTAAACTGGTCGTCAATGCTGGCAATGGCGCAGCCGGCCATGTCATAGATGCCATTGAATCAATTTTTAAACAGCAAGACGTGCCGGTAGAATTTATCAAAGTGCATCACCAACCAGATGGCAGCTTTCCCAACGGCATTCCTAACCCATTGCTGCCTGAAAACCGCAAAGCCACAGCCGATGCTGTGTTAGCCAATCAAGCTGATATGGGTATAGCATGGGACGGTGACTTCGATCGCTGCTTCTTGTTTGACGAAAATGGGGGTTTTATCGAGGGCTACTATATCGTCGGGCTCCTGGCTGCGGTATTCTTGAAGAAACATCAAGGCGAGAAAATCATCCATGACCCTCGTTTGACCTGGAACACTATCGATATTGTTAAAAGAGCAGGCGGCAGCCCAGTTCAATCCAAAACAGGGCATGCCTTCATCAAAGAGCGCATGCGGGTAGAAGATGCTATTTACGGGGGCGAAATGAGCGCACACCACTACTTTCGTGATTTCGCCTATTGCGACAGCGGCATGATCCCCTGGCTACTAGTTGCTGAATTGATCAGCAAATCAGGCAATCCACTATCAAAGCTTGTTGGTGAACGTATGACGGCATACCCCTGTAGTGGCGAAATTAACTACAAGGTTGAAGATACCCAGGCCAGCATCGAAACAGTCAGGGCACATTTCGCAAGTTTGAATCCAGAAATAGACAACACCGACGGTTTAAGTTTGGAGTTTTCCGACTGGCGTTTAAATTTGCGCGCATCAAACACAGAACCACTGTTGCGCCTCAATGTTGAATCAAGAGGCAATCAGCAAACCGTTGAACAACGTGTAGCAGATATTGAGATAATTTTAAAGGCAAAAAATTGAAGCATGGCTGAACAAGAGAAAGGTATCAGCATGATCTGGCACTATGTGATTGAATTCCGCAATCGACCTAAAGCATGAACAAACACAGTAGTTGCATATTCTGCTCCAACGATCTATCGGGTGCCGATGAGTTTGCCTTCGCACACAGGTTAAACGAATATCACCGCACAACATGGGTCGAACAATTGCCCTCAATGGCGATAATGTCCGCAATAAATTATGTTCCGACTTGTTCTTTATCGAAGAAGTCCGAAAAGAAAACGATTGTCGTATCAACCGCATTTCGAAATTTCGGATTGAATTCTAAATTATTGTCCTCGCTGAGCTGATTGTGAAGATTCTAGTAGAGTTAAAATACTTGATAAGTTTGAGTTATATACTCAAACGCGAACGACTATTTATTTATAATCTGGTGCCTTGCAATGATTTAGATAGGTGTCAGTTATTCGAAGCCTTGGAAAATATAGTATGAAAAATAAAATAGCACTTATTACCGGCATAACTGGACAGGACGGGGCCTATTTGGCAGAATTTTTACTTAATAAGAACTATGTGGTACACGGAATAAAGCGGCGCTCGTCGTCATTTAATACGGAGCGCATAGATGATCTTTATCAAGACCCTCATGAAGACAATCCAAAACTTGTATTACATTATGGTGATCTAACAGATACCAGTAATCTGGTTCGCATAATCCAGGAATGTCAGCCTGACGAAATTTACAATCTTGGTGCACAAAGTCATGTGGCGGTATCTTTCGAATCACCAGAATACACTGCTGACGTTGATGCTTTGGGTGCGCTTCGCATTTTGGAAGCGATTAGAATATTAGGTCTCGAGAAAAAGACGCGGTTTTATCAGGCTTCAACGTCTGAACTTTATGGTCAGGTTCAAGAGACACCCCAAAAAGAGACAACACCATTTTACCCCCGTTCACCTTATGCGGTAGCCAAGCAGTATGCTTACTGGATAACGGTTAACTATCGCGAGGCATACGGTATCTATGCATGCAATGGGATTTTGTTTAACCATGAATCGCCTATACGGGGGGAGACTTTTGTTACCCGAAAAATAACGCGCGCGTTGACGCGAATGTCAGTAGGCCTTCAAGATTGTCTGTATATGGGTAATATAAATGCCCTTCGCGACTGGGGTCATGCTCGCGATTACATTGAAATGCAATGGCTTATGCTACAGCAAGATCAGCCCGACGATTTCGTCATTGCCACAGGATACCAATATTCGGTCCGTGAATTTATCGAAACCGCCGCAAAAAAACTGGGCATTACCATTACGTGGCAAGGAGAAGCAGAAAATGAAATTGGCATTGTTTCTAACATTGCCAATGAAAAAATAACCGCTTTAAACAATGAAGATATCGTCGTACGGGTGGATCCACGATACTATCGCCCAACCGAGGTAGAAACACTGCTTGGTGATCCGACTAAGGCTCGAGAAAAGCTGGGCTGGGTGCCGAAAATTAGTTTTGATGAACTCGTGGCAGAAATGGTTAGTGAAGATTTGAAACTTGCCCAACGTGATGCGATGATCCAGGAAAGTGGCTTTAAAACCTTTTCTTACCACGAATAGGGATCGTTTGATGAACAATTCTGAATTTACTCCTGAAAGTCGCATATTCGTCGCAGGACACCGGGGCATGGTGGGGTCAGCGATCGTAAGAGAACTGGAGCAAAAAGGCTGCAATAACATTGTAACCAGAACCCATGCGGATCTGGATTTGACATCCCAACTATCTGTAAGAGATTTTTTTCAGACCGAAAAGCTAGACTGCGTAATATTGGCAGCAGCGAAAGTCGGTGGAATTCATGCTAATAACGAATACCCAGCTGAATTTATTTATCAAAATCTTATGATGGAAGCCAATATTATCCATGAGGCCTATAGTGTAGGGATAAAAAAACTCCTGTTTCTTGGTAGCTCGTGCATATACCCGAAGTTCGCAGAGCAGCCTATTAGTGAGGCAGCTTTATTAACAGGAGAACTCGAATCGACTAATGAACCCTATGCTATTGCAAAAATCGCCGGGATAAAATTGTGTGAATCATACAATCGGCAATATGGCACGGATTATCGATCCATCATGCCAACCAATCTTTACGGGCCAGGAGATAATTATCACCCAGAAAATAGTCATGTAATACCGGCATTGATGCGACGCTTTCATGATGCCAAAATTCACGAAAAACCTGTGGTAACCATCTGGGGTACTGGCACACCAAAAAGGGAATTTCTGCATGTAGATGACCTGGCATCGGCATCGATCTGTTTACTACTACTGGATAAGTCACGTTACGACCAGGCATCATCTCCCATGCTCTCTCATGTCAACGTGGGTGCCGGTGAAGATGTCACCATCCGAGAGCTGGCCGAGTTAATTGCAGGTGTAGTTGGTTATGAAGGGAAGTTGGAGTTTGATGACACCAAACCTGATGGAACACCGAGAAAGCTGCTGGATGTGAGTCGAATAAATAATTTGGGGTGGTCAGCAAAGATACCTCTGCGACAGGGTTTAGCGAGCGTTTACTCCTGGTTTGCCAGCGGTGAAGGGCGCCGA
>JAUVCH010000101.1 GCA_030595795.1 Gammaproteobacteria bacterium | reverse complement strand
AGCTTTGCAGTTCATCGGCGCTAATGTCCTGATCCTGAAATTCCAGCATGGTGTGGTAAAAGGAGCCAATCCAGGCTGCATGGCCCTGTTGCTGAACCGAGGATCGGCGTTGTCTATGCAGGAAATCCTCTTCGGCGATATTCACCAGATTAAAGTAAATCGTAAAGGCGCGAATGACCTGATTAATAACATAGGGTTGGAGGTTCTCGATGAGTTCCATCAACGCCTTGCGCTTCGGTTCGCTATTACGCCTGCGAAGCTGGATAAATCCGGTACGCAGCGACTCGACGGCATGGAATACTTCGGGGCCTTCATGCTTGAGGAGTACGTTACCCACCAGCTTTCCCAGTAACTTTACTCGTGAGCGTAGTTCTTTGTCTGACTTTGCGTGGAAGCTGATTGCCTGATTTGCCATTGATGCTCTCGAATTATTTTTATCGGCTTAGTATACCAACGACGTTCATCACAATTATCAGAAAACCGATACTTGCGTCACTCATGGCGACATGCCAGTTTACAGGGGGCACAAGATATTTCGACATTAAACGAAACCATACCAACAATAATGATGATTTCTGGATGCTTAATTATAAGCATTAAAAACAATGCAGTGTTATATAAATACCCGGTAATATAGTAAAATTAAGGCATTGTGTATCATTTGCTTTACTAAATGGTAAATAAATAGTAATTTATGCTGCTTAATAAACTCATTAACATGTAAAAATAACAATTATGCAGTAATAATAAGGCATAAGATTATAAAAATTAAATAAATATGAATGACAAAACTAACCATCTATTAGAGTTGTTAGGTGAAAGGCTCAAGCTGGCTCGGTTGAATTTGAACAAAACTCAACAGGAAGTTGCTGATTTAATTGGAAAGTCACGAACCGCAATTGAAAGAGCCGAGAAAGGAAAATCAACTATGGACACTTTTGTTAGTATTCTGGTTGCCCTTGAACTAACCGATCAGCTAAATTTATTTCTACCTGAACCAGCACCATCCCCCGTGTTATTGGCTAAAGCGATCGGCAAAAAGCGTCAGCGGGCATCAGGCACTGACAAGGGTGGGCGAGCAGAATCAAATCTGGACGATTTGGAGTGGTAAGCCAGACAATTTCTGTCTATTACCATAATGAAGAAGCCGCAGTGCTTAGCTATGATCAAGATAAAAATTGCGGATATCTGGAATACACCCCTGCTTTCGTCAAAAAAAATATCCAGCTCTCCCCGCTTAAAATGCCAGTAATAGCTCGCAAAATATACAGTTTCCCCAATCTAAACCCTGAAACATTTAAAGGGTTGCCTGGAATGTTAGCCGACTCATTACCAGATAAATTTGGTAATTCGGTGCTGAATCAATGGCTGGTAAAACAAGGAAGAACATCAGCTATAACACCTATGGAGCGCTTACAATATACCGGTACACGAGGCATCGGCGCACTTGAATACAAACCATCAATTCGCCTGAAGAGGTTGAATGCATCTGAAATCATCGACTTAAGCTTATTGGTAAAGCTGGCACAATCAGTCGTTAGCAATAGACAAAACACCCATGTCACGGTTACGCGCTATCAACCCGATCCCGAAGCAATGAAAGCTCTACTGGCTGTTGGTACCAGTGCCGGTGGTGCCAGACCAAAAGCGGTAATAGCCTTTAATCACGATTTTACCCAGGCACGATCAGGCCAGGTTGATGCACCAAAGGGTTTTACCCACTATTTAATGAAGTTTGATGGTGTGGTTGAAAATGATCAAAATGAGGAAATCTTTGGCGACCCGAAAGGATATGGGGTAATGGAATATGTCTACTATTTAATGGCAAAAGGTTGCTGTATAGATATGGAACCCTGTCATTTACTCGACGAAGGTTCTCGTCGCCACTTCGTGACCAAGCGATTTGATCGGCAAGACAATCACAAGATACACACCCAAACACTCACAGCAATTACGCATGCTGATTACAATACGCCTGGCTCATTCTCCTATGAAGAGTTATTTGCCACAGCCCGGCAACTCAGACTGCCGGTGCATGATGCCAGACAACTCTTTCTAAGAATGACTTTTAATATACTGACAAGAAACAATGACGACCATTCGAAGAATTTTTCATTTTCCCTCAAGGAGAACCAGTGGCGGCTTTCCCCTGCCTATGACGTTGCTTGCTGTTATAAAGCTAATAATGCCAGGGTAGAAAGGCACTGGATGCCAGCCAATCAAAAACGAATTGACCATAACAGGCAGGATCTTATCGCTGTAGGACAGAATATGACACGACTACCATTACCAGAACTTCATCGCATGATCGATAAGGTATTAGACTCGGTAAGTCGATGGCGGGCATTATCGAAAGAACAAGAGGTACCGCGCGCGCTTAGAAATGAAATATCTAACAATATGCCTTTATCTAATTTCATTAAGTGCTAGTTTCCCCTGAAATTCAGTCATAAGGGGCGTAGGGAATATAGCTCCTATTCCGCAGATAGCGCTATAGCAAATTACTACCAATTACTAGCCAGCTCAGGTATAAAATCATTATGTTTTTATATTCACCAAAAAGCGTTTATGCAATGGATAAAGCCGCGGTCGAGATCGATGGCCTGTCTGAGGTCGAACTCATGAACCGTGCCGGTTCGCGGGTCTGGTCAGTTATTTGCGAACGTTGGCCGGAACTGAAAAGCATTACCGTATTTGCTGGTCCGGGTAATAATGGTGGTGACGCTTTTGTGGTTGCGACTTTGGCGAGAAAACAGGGAGTAAATGTTCAGTTTTTCGCCGTAGGCGATTTATCTCAGCAGTCTGAAACATCCACGCATTTTAGCGATGCCTGGCACCAGGCTGGCGGAGAGATTGATAAATGGCAGCAGCAGGCGATAAAAGGGGACATCATTGTTGATGGCTTACTCGGCATCGGTTTATCTCGCGAACTGGATGAGGACTGGCAAGGATTAATTCAACAGATTAATCAATGTGCCGTGCCTAAAATCGCTATAGATATCCCCTCGGGGTTGAGTGCTGAAACCGGGACAGCTAAACCTTGTGCCATAGATGCTGAAATAACAGTGACTTTTATTGGCAAGAAAGTAGGTCACGCCCTGGCCGATGGGCCTGATTATTGTGGCGAGCTGATTTTTGATGACCTTGGTATTTCGTCAGCTACGCGTTTTAGTCAGATGCCTGCCCTCGAGGTGATTGACGAGGCCAATGTCTGTTTACCACCAAAGCGTAAACGCAATTCGCATAAGAACCTGTTTGGTCATGTACTGGTAGTTGGTGGTGACAAGAGCATGGTCGGCGCAGCATCGTTGGCCGCGCAGGCAGCCTTGCGAACTGGGGCAGGTATGGTCAGTGTCCTGGTGCATCCCGATTGTGTGCACGATCTGGCGACAATACCAGAACTAATGGTGCAAAGCTGGGACGATATAGATGCCAAATTAGCACAGGCCACTGTTCTTGTCGTCGGTCCCGGACTTGGTCGAGGAATTGAAGCTATGGCCTGCCTTCAGAAATTATATAAAGTAGATAAGCCAATGGTGATCGACGCCAGTGCATTGTCACCTGGGTTCCTACAGTCTTTGTCCAGCCAGGAATTGGTGATTACCCCACATCCTGGCGAGGCTGCCGCTTTACTGGCGACAACGACAAATGAAGTACAGGCAGACCGCCTTGCGGCCAGTAGTGCACTGAGCCAACAGTTTCCTGTGGTCAGCGTATTGAAAGGTTCGGGGACGGTGGTTCAGCAATTGGGTGTCGATCCACCAGCAATCAATCTTCGCGGCAACGCGGGTATGGCCAGCGCAGGCATGGGCGATGTATTGTCGGGTATGATTGCCGCTTTTGTTGGTCAACAGCTGCCAATTTATGAAGCCGCAAGGGCAGGGGTATTCGTGCATGCACTCTGCGCAGAAAATTTCGCACAGGAACTCGATGAATCGGGTCTTATTGCCAGCGATATTACTGATCGCATACCCAAAATTATTCACCAACTTAGAAGTCCATAGATAATCACAGAATGCTAGTTCGTGACGATAAAGAAATGCGCGCGTTCGGCGCAAAATTGCTGTCAGCCTGTCGAGGCGGTGGCATTATTACACTGCAAGGTAATCTGGGTACCGGTAAAACGACCCTGGTACGCGGCGCACTGGAATCGCTAGGTGTTACTAGCGGGGTACGTAGCCCGACTTATACATTAATTGAGTTTTATCCCTTCGATTCACTTAGCATCGCGCATTTTGACCTTTATCGACTGGCCGAGCCGGAGGAACTCGAATATCTGGGTTTTCGCGATTACCTGAACGATCAAACCTTATGCCTGATTGAATGGCCAGAGCAGGCAGCGGGAATTCTCGGTGATGTCGGTCTGGCAATAACTCTTGATTATGATCCCGAGGGTCGCCGACTTGAGATGGTAGCTTGCTCTGAATGGGGCAGGCAAATAATCGACGATCTATCTGGCTAAAAAGGGTGTATTTATGTGAATAAGCTCATATATTTTCTAGAAAGTTTCAGTATCTTGTTAATAAATATAGAAAAAGTGTTGATTTTATCTTCGTTTTTAACTATAAATACTACTTAATCGGTAATCGGTATTGATAAAAACTTGGGAATATGAGCACATTATCCACAACGAGACGTCTATTCCTGAAGCGCCTGGCGGGTTACGGCGCAGGTTTCGCGCTGTTAACAGCAAGCAAAACCAGCCTGGCAGAAAGTAAGGCAGCCTTAACAGGTATTCGAATCTCACAGGCCAGCAGTAACCATACCCGTGTCGTTTTTGATCTTTCCAAAAACGTAGAGCACAATGTTTTCGCACTGACTAATCCCCATCGGATTGTAGTCGACTTAAGTCAAACCCGTAAAAGTAAAGCACTTAGTGTAGGTCGAGATTCGACCAATCTACTTAGTGGTTTGCGCTCGGCAATACGGGACTCCGGCGATCTCCGTGTCGTTTTCGATATGAAGAATAAAGTGAGCCCACGTAGCTTTGCGCTGCAACCCGATGGTAGTTCCGGGCATAGACTGGTGGTTGATCTGAATTCTGGCAGTTTGGAACCGACGGCCATCGAAACTAGCGAGCAGCAACGTCAAAAGCGGAAGAAAGAATTCATTATCGTGCTCGATCCTGGTCATGGCGGCCGCGATCCTGGCGCAATCGGCAAGAAGGGTACGCTTGAGAAAAATATTACCCTGGCCGTTGCCAGGAAAATGAAGGCTATTATCAATCGCACCGAGGGTTATCGCGCCGTGCTAACACGCGACGGCGATCGCTACATCGCATTACGCAATCGTGTCGCTAAGGCACGAGAATTACGCGCAGACTTATTCGTATCGTTACATGCTGATTCCTTCCGTAGTCCTAATGTGAAAGGTGCTTCGGTTTATGCATTGTCGTTGAATGGTGCCAGTTCGGAAGCAGCGCGCTGGATCGCCGAAAAGGAAAACAAGTCGGATTTAATCGGTGGAATCTCGCTCGATGACAAAGACGACTTAATCGCATCGGTATTGCTTGACCTGTCGCAGACTGCAACTATTCAGGATAGCCTGGAACTCGGCAGCGACGTGCTCAAA
The DNA here is from genome assembly GCA_030595795.1 of Gammaproteobacteria bacterium. Lineage (GTDB taxonomy): Bacteria > Pseudomonadota > Gammaproteobacteria. The sequence goes on along the minus strand of JAUVCH010000101.1, from coordinate 8,914 downwards.
CATATCGGCAAGGTTTCCAACTTGAATAACAAAATTGTACAACAGGCTGAATTTGCTGTGCTCAAGGCGCCCGATATGCCGTCTATTTTGATCGAAACCGCGTTCCTGTCGAACCCGGCCGAAGAGAGAAAACTGCGTACTAGCAAGCATCAGCATAAGATCGCCAAAGCAGTATTTGCCGGCATCAAAAATCACCTCAAGCAGCGTCAGGTTTAAACCTACATGCTCGTAGGGGTGCCCCTCGTGGGTACCCTGATAGAAGGGCAACCATAAAGGATTGCCCCTACGCCAGCAGGGACACTCTGCCAATGGAAAACTCAATAACACTACCATTTTGGCTATTCGCGACTCTAGTCGTCACGGCCGCGCTACTGATACTCGATCGTATTTTATTCCCGGGCCTACGCTGGTTTTTACGTCGACGCGTGAATCGATTAATCGAAGAGGTTAATACCCGACTCGATATAGAAATTCGTCCTTTTCAACGCACGCGAAAACAGGCGCTGGTCGATCAACTGGTTTATGACGATAAAGTTGTCGAGACCATGAACAGTTATGCGGCCGAACATAATATGCCCAGAGAAGTGGTACAGGCCAAAGTCATGCGCTACGCGCAGGAGATTGCACCTTCATTTAATGCTTATGTTTATTTTCGTTTCGGCTACTGGATAGCCAAGCGGCTTGGACGCCTGTTGTATCGGGTTCGAGTGGGTTTAACCAACACCGACCAGCTAAAGAGCATTGCACCCGATTCCAGCGTAGTCCTGGTAATGAACCACCGTAGTAATATGGATTATGTGCTGGTGTCGTTTTTGGTCGCCGAAAGAACGGCGTTGTCCTACGCAGTCGGGGAGTGGGCCAGAATCTGGCCGTTGCAGACCTTGATCAAATCGATGGGTGCTTTTTTCGTGCGCCGTGATTCACGCAATGCATTATATCGCCGGGTACTCGAAAGATATGTCAATCTGGCTACACGGGCTGGCGTAGTGCAGGCGGTGTTTCTCGAAGGAGGCTTGAGCAAAGATGGTAAATTACGCCAACCGCGTCAGGGTTTTCTGGACTATATGTTGCGCGACTATCACGTCGATATAGATCGCGATGTCGTGCTGGTTCCGGTCGGCATCAATTATGACCGAGTCGTCGAGGACGTTAGCCTGGTTCGCAAGCTCGATGCCAGTGCTGAGCGGCGCAGTCTCTGGTTTGTTGTTAAAACTACAGTCGGGTTTATCACCAGAGTTTTGCTCATGGGGCGGAAAAAGCGTTGGTTACGATTTGGTTATGCCAGCGTTAATTTCGGACAGCCTATCTCGATCAAACAATATTGCGACGAACAAGGAGTCGATTTTTCGAAGATCGAACAAAGCGAACGCATGACTTATGTGGAGAAGCTGAGTCATCGACTGATGCAGGAAATCGAGCAGGTTATTCCTATTTTGCCGATGGCATTGATGTGTGAAATTATGCTCGATAATCAGCAAGACTGGCTCGACGAGCTAGTGCTTAAATCGCAGGCGGCAAGTCGTATCGAAGCCCTTCGAAATCTTGGCGCACCAATAGACCTGTCAGCGAATGCCTGCGAAGGCGTGCTAAACGGCGCACTGACCATGTTAAAAGGCAGGGGCTTTATCGATACAAAAGATGGTTTATTACGCGCCAGGCCCGAGTCCCTGGATTTGATTAAATACTATGCGAACTCTATATCGCACTGGGGCTCGGCAGCAGCCTAGTCAGCCCGGCTCCTGATGAATTCCCCCAGCAACTGCTGGTACTCAGCATAATCGGTGACATCGTTGTGGGCAGCTGATTCGATCATACGATAAGTGACTTCTGTATTGGTGAAATACTCGCGCAGCTTTAATCCATGTGTCGCTGGCACTACTCGATCAAGCTCTGCGGTGACCATTAGCACTGGCACTGTAACTCCTGGCGCATAGCGAAACGATTCGAAGCGATCCCTGGCGACCAGACGTGCCGGAACAAAAGGGTAATGAACCTGCGCCACTTCGGCGATGCTATCGTAAGGTGTCAGCAGAATTAGATTTTTTATATCGCGTTTCGATGCCAGATATACCGCCACACCACTGCCCAGACTGCGGCCCATGAGGCTGACCGATTGATATTGAGATTTGATTTGATCGTAAATTGCGGTTGAATCTGAAAATAGCGCGGCTTCGCTGGGATTACCTTCGCTCTTACCGTAGCCGCGGTAATGAATCAGGTAAACGCTGTAGTCGTTAAATACAGCCTCAAAATTGTAGATATTGTTTTCGATTGCTTCGGAATTGCCGCCAAAATAAATGATGGCGCGGGACTTACCGGGGTTCAGAATCCAGCCGTGTAATTTAACGCCCTGATTAGCAAATGTGACTTCCTCCCGGTTAATGCTTTCCTGATATGGCACTGGGAAGAAAAGCAAGCTGCGCTGAAATATAAATAACCCCGCTACCAGTAAGAGGTAACTGAATACGATTATCATAACAATGGATAAAAGTATTTTCATAAGGGTATCTTCGTCATAGTGGATGACTCTGCGGGCAGGCTTTATGGTAGTGGACGCATCTAATATTACAGTAATCGCGGAAGATTTGGACAATCGTGCCTTTGTTAAAGAAATAAAGACTTTGGTAGAAAGTTCGTTCTGTACTCTATGTCAAAGATTCATGTAGAATTGACCAACGTTAATAATTTTAAGAATTTAACCTGCTTCTGCGTGGAATCTTCAAATAAAATATCTTCACTGGTCGTTGACGACCTGCACAAAAGCTTCGGCAACGTCGAGGTACTTAAAGGTGTCCACCTCGAAGCGCATCAGGGTGATGTCATCTCAATGCTGGGTTCCTCGGGATCCGGAAAGAGCACTTTCCTGCGTTGCATCAATTTGCTAGAAACGCCCGATAGCGGTAGCGTCACGCTACATGGGGAAACCATCCGCATGCAAAAGGACAAATATGGTAACCCCGTACCTGAGGATATGGATCAGGTTATCCGCTTGAGGGCAAAGCTGGGCATGGTCTTTCAAAGTTTTAATCTCTGGTCGCATATGACGGTTTTACAAAATGTGACCGAATCGCTGATTCACGTTCTGAATATGTCAAAGCCTGAAGCGTTCGAACGAGCCGAAGCAACACTTCATAAAGTCGGTATGTATGATCGACGCGAATATTTTCCGGCTCATATCTCGGGTGGGCAACAGCAACGCGCAGCAATAGCAAGAGCATTGGCCATGGAGCCTGAAGTGATGCTGTTTGATGAACCAACTTCAGCGCTGGACCCAGAGTTAGTCGGTGAAGTATTGAGAGTAATGCGTGATCTGGCGGATGAAGGAACCACGATGATTGTGGTAACTCACGAAGTTGGATTCGCGCGAGATGTTTCTAACAAAGTAATTTTTCTGCATGAGGGGCAAATAGAAGCCGAAGGCCCGCCGCAGCAAATGTTCGGTAATTCGGAGTCTGAGCGGTTTAGCCAGTTTTTGGCGCGCGCGTTACACTGACTCTGTTATTACCGTTTGTAAAGATGGATTCCTTTTATGGAATCAATTTTAAAAATAATATCCCAATGGGAGGAAATATCATGAGTATTAAAAAACTGTTGTTTATGGTTGTCGCGTTTACGCTAGCGAGTGCTGCTGCGCAGGCAGCTCCGTTGCGTGTTGGTGTCGAGGGTGCTTATCCGCCTTTTTCCTGGAAGGAACCCGATGGTACTTTAAAAGGTTTCGACATCGACGTAGCTTACGAAGTCTGCAAGCGATTGCAGCGTGAATGTGTGCTGGTGGAGCAGGAATGGGACGGAATGATTCCCGCTTTGTTATCACGCAAGTTCGATACTATTATTGCTTCAATGTCGATTACCGAAGAGCGCAAGAAGAAGATCGATTTTACTGAGAAGTATTACGACACGCCTCCTGGAATCGTCGCAAAGAAAAATGCCGGATTTAGCCAGTCTAATATGGCAGGCAAACGTCTTGGCGTACAACGCGCAACGACGCATCAGTGTACCGCTGAAAAAATGTTTCCCGGAGCTGAACTAGTTTTGTATGCCAGCCAGGAAGAAGTTTTCCAGGATTTGGCTTCAGGACGACTGGATGCACAGATATCCGATTCACTACAGGCATCGGAAGGTTTTCTAAAGCAGGACATGGGTAAAGGTTTTGCGTTTCTCGGTGATATGATCAGTGATCCCGGATGTCAGGGCGTTGGTGCTGGTTTTGCCGTACGCAAGAAAGATACACTGTTGCGAGACGCTATGAGTGCGATCATCAAAGGCATGCGTGACGACGGTACTTATAAAATACTTAACGACAAGTATTTTGAAATCGATGTCTATGGTAAATAGGCCGTAGATTTTTATAGTTGATAAACGGTGGCTACAGGCCGGTTTCCGACCTGTAGCCATTGCTTCGAAAATATCTAATGGAATCACTCTGGGCTTATCGTAATCTCCTGTTCGAGGGCACCGTGGTCACCGTGCAACTGGCGGTTGGGTCATTGTTGCTTTCAGTACTGCTTGGCCTGATCGGCGCTACAGCCAAACTTTCACCTAATCGACTTTTTCAAAAGAGTGCCGATGCCTACACCACACTAATCCGCGGCGTACCTGATCTGGTTCTGATGATGTTGTTGTTTTACGGCGGGCAGCAAATCCTCAATGATCTAGGTGAGCTTACCGGATTGTGGGATTACCTGGAAATTAACCAGTTTACAGCCGGGGTCTTTTCAATCGGTTTCGTCTTTGGTGCCTATATGACCGAAACCTTCCGAGGGGCGATACTGGCGATACCACGAGGCCAAATCGAAGCTGGCATTGCTTGTGGCATGACACCAATGAAGGTTTTTACGCGTATTACCTGGCCGCAAATGGTGCGATATGCATTACCAAGCTTCACCAACAACTGGTTAGTACTGGTCAAGGCGACTGCACTAGTATCGGTTATTGGTTTACATGATCTGGTCTGGAATGCTTCAACCGCCGGGCGCTCGGTGCGCGAACCTTTCACTTTTATGCTCGCAGTATTGATAATTTATCTAATGATAACTGCCATTTCTGATGTGGGTTTACGTTGGCTAGATCGTAAATATAGTGTCGGGATTCGAAAGGTATAGCATTATGGACGAATCCGATAATCGAACATTCTGGGAATATCTGGCCTATGTCAGCGAACACCAATCACCGCTGGATTTTGTGCTAGTCTGGGATCACATTGATCGGTTTTTATGGGGTACTCTGTTAACGCTGGAGATTACCGTTATTGCCCTGATACTAGGCGGCATACTCTCGGTACCGATGGCAATAGCTAGAGCCTATCAACACCGCTGGCTCAATTTTCCTATATGGTGTTTTACTTATTTTTTCCGTGGCACGCCGCTGCTGGTGCAGACTTATTTAGTGTATTACGGACTGGCTCAGTTCGATGCGGTACGCGAGAGTTTTCTCTGGGATCCAATATTATCCAGCGCCTGGTGGTGTGCGCTCATCGTATTTACCCTGAATACGGCAGGCTATACCACCGAATTTCTGAGAGGTTCTATCGCCACCACACCATCCGGCGAAATCGAGGCCGCGCGAGCCTGCGGTATGTCGGCCTGGACGACGATTCGTCGTATCGTATTGCCAAGCGCTTTTCGTCGAGCCTTACCGGCTTATTCGAACGAAGTCATCTTCATGCTGCATAGTTCGGTTGTGCTAAGCACGATTACCCTACAGGATCTGCTCGGAGCAGGGCGTTGGTTAAACGGACGCTACTATCTGGCGTACGAAGGGTTTGTTACCGCGATGCTGTTTTATATGGTGCTGGTTTTTATAATTAGCCGTGGATTTAAATTTTGGGAAAAGCACTGGTTAGGTCATTTGCGTCAACGCGAAATTGAAGACGAGCCAGTAACTTTGAAAGCGGGTTGACTGTCGAGACCCTGATCGTGCCGAATATTCAAACTCTGCCATCCCATCTGGTTAACCAGATTGCTGCTGGAGAAGTGGTCGAAAGGCCAGCTTCGGTGGTTAAAGAACTTGTAGAAAACAGCCTCGATGCGGCAGCCAGCTCAATTACTATCGAAGTTGAAGCGGGCGGTACGCGTTTAATTCGGGTAACAGACGACGGCACAGGCATCGAAGCCGGTGAACTGGCCGTTGCGATATCACGTCATGCCACCAGTAAAATTCGCAATCTGGACGATCTCGAGAAGATAGCTTCGCTAGGATTTCGTGGCGAAGCCTTACCTAGCATCGCCTCGGTCTCAAGGTTGACGCTGGCTTCGCATCATCGAAATGCAAAACATGCCTGGAAGATTACTGCGCGCGAAGATGAGTCGCCCGTGCCAGATGCAGCACCACCGGGTACCGTAATAGAGGTTTGCGAACTGTTTTATAACGTGCCTGCCCGAAAGAAGTTCCTGCGCACTGAGCAAACTGAATACAAGCATATTGAATCACTCTTCAAAACGCTGGCTTTGAGTCATCCGCGGGTGGCTTTCAAGCTGATTCACAATCAAAAAGTCATATACCAGCTACGTTCTGCTGTCAGTGCCCTGGAACATCAGCAACGCCTGGCCATGTTGTGCGGGAAGAGTTTCGCCGAAAGCCTGATAGAAGTTGAAGTTGAAACGGAGGGGCATAGACTCAGCGGCTGGCTGGCTTTGCCGACCTTCAATCGTAGTCAGGCTGATATGCAGTATTTTTTCGTTAACCAGCGCGTCATTCGCGATAAAACGATTAGCCATGCGGTACGTCAGGCCTATCAGGATGTGATGTTCCATGGCAGGCATCCGGCGTTCGTTTTGTCGCTGGATATGGATCCGCGACAGCTCGATGTGAATGTCCATCCGCAGAAACGCGAAGTACGTTTTCGTAACTCCCGATTCATACACGATTTTATTTATCGTAGCCTGAAGCAAGGGCTAGCCGAGGTTCAGCCGGAGCAACAGGTTAATTCTCCGGCATTCGCATTCAACGAAAGCAGTTCATCGTTATCTCACCAAACCGGCATGGGCTTTAATCAATATGCCAGCTATTCCACCAGTAAAACCAATATTCGGGAAAAGACGGCAGCCTATACCTCGTTAATTCAAACCAGCTATGACATCCCGGCTGACCCCGAGACCGATGCGCAAATTCCACCGCTTGGCTACGCACTGGCTCAGCTAAAGGGTATTTATATTCTGGCTGAAAACACTCAGGGACTCATTGTGGTGGATATGCACGCCGCCCACGAACGTATTGTGTACGAACGTATGAAACAAAATGCCAAGCAGGAAGCCGTCATACGCCAGCCATTGCTGGTACCCATCTCCCTCAATGTTAGTCAGGCTGAGGCCGATCTGGTCGAAGAGCAACAACCACTATTCGAGCACCTGGGTTTTAATGTCGAACGCCTGGGTGTCGAACAGCTCAGGGTGCGAGCGATCCCAGCCCTGTTGAAAAATGCTGATAGCGAACAACTGGTGCGAGATGTGCTCGCGGATCTTGCCGAATTCGGCCAGTCCCAGCGTATCCAGGAATACGAAAATGAGGTTCTAAGCACTATGGCTTGCCATGCCTCGGTGCGGGCAAATCGTCTGCTTTCAATCGACGAAATGAATGCCCTGCTGCGTGACATAGAACAAACCGAGCGCAGTGGGCAATGCAATCACGGCCGCCCCACCTGGAAGCAATTGAGTCTCGACGCACTCGACAAGTTTTTCAAACGCGGACAATAAGTTTGCAGGATCCGGCGATTATCTGTTTGATGGGCGCGACCGCCACTGGCAAGACTGAGCTCGCGGTCGAAATAGCAAAACGCTTTCCAGTTGAGTTGATCAGCGTCGATTCAGCTCTAATTTACCGCGACATGAACATTGGAACCGCTAAGCCAGACTTACAGACGCTGGAAGTGGCACCACACTTTCTCATCGATATCATCGACCCTGCAGAAAAATACTCTGCCTGGGATTTCGTCAATGATACGCGGCAATTGATCACTCAGATTAATCAGCGCGGTCATACGCCGCTCCTGGTAGGCGGCACGATGATGTACTACCACGCATTGGAGCAGGGTTTGAATCAATTACCCGAAGCCAATGCTGAAATTCGTGCCAGGCTCGATGCCGAAGCCAAAGCGATTGGGTGGGAGGCAATGCACCTGAAGTTGGCAAAGATCGATATCGAAACGGCCAATCGCGTTAAGCCTGGGGATAGCCAACGTATTCAGCGTGCACTGGAGGTATTTGAAATTAGCGGAGAGCCCCTGTCTACCCTTCAGTCTAAAGAATCAACCGGTTATCGGGGCAGTAGGCTTAAAATATTGCTCCAGGCCGTAGATCGCGCACTATTGCACCAGCGTATTGAAAAGCGCTTTCATGTCATGCTCGAACAGGATTTTATTGAAGAAGTAGAACAGCTAAAGGGCAGAGGGGACCTCGACTTATCGATGCCTTCAATGCGTTGTGTGGGCTATCGTCAGGCCTGGCAATATCTGGACAATGAACTCAGCAGAGAAGAAATGATTAATACGGCGATTGCGGCTACTCGTCAGTTAGCCAAGCGCCAAATCACCTGGTTAAGAAAGCAACCAGAAAAAAATGCCTTCGATTGCTTGAATTACAATAAAGATGCTATATTTAAGTTGCTTAACGAGTCCTTGTAAAGACTAGCGACAGGCGCGGTGTATGGTAAATCATTATAAACTCTTCCGCGCATTTATTGTCAGTTAATAGTAGTTGTTTCGGCCGTCAATGGAATGAATTCGATGTTGGTGTATGTGGCTGAAATGTTTTTGATTAAGTGTTTGATTTCTCATGATTTATTGAGAAACTAGTACAACCGGTTATGTTCTTCGATGGTAGTTTGAATTATTCATCGGAGTCACCTAATAAAAATTTATGGAGCAAAATTATGTCGAAAGGGCAAATGTTACAAGAACCCTATCTGAATGCTTTACGCA
>JAUVCH010000035.1 GCA_030595795.1 Gammaproteobacteria bacterium | reverse complement strand
TACCCACATAAATTCGCTCCTCAGCGAGGACGCTGGTATTAGATAAGCCTAAAAGTAGAGCGAGATATAAAATTTTCTTAAACATTGAAGTTTAACCTCTTAATTAGTATGAACCGGTGTTACAAACAGTGATCCCAGGGGCTGCGACAGTTCCCGGGTCTGCTAGAAACAGGTCGGCAACTGCAAATATCACTCGTGAGGTGTTGATCGTACAGTTGGCCGTATTATCCGACGCGCACAAAGTACCTGAATAAAGGCCATCTGCAGGCGTAAATATTCCGTCTTTGCCCCCACCGGCCGACGTATCACCATTTATTACGTTCATATCAATAAACTCCGGCACACCTTCGAATGTTATGACTGTGCTGTTATAAAAACCGTCACTATCCACATCAAGGACGGGTTCCGGGTAATCCAGCAATAGTGTCTCGCCGGCATCGAATAAACCATTGCCAGTATCTGCGAAAACTTCCTCACCGATTGTCCAGGCGGTAAAGGCTACCCGACAATCCGGGGGAGTACTCCATGGGGCACCAGAACTCCAGGTGATAGAGCAGCTACCGCTCTCGAGAGTACAGGTATCACCGTCGACAAAAGTACCCCACTCAGTTTTAAATTTTACTATTTGGCCGGAAGGAGCAACGCCATCGAAGATATTATCCGCAAAGACGGTGATAGTAGACTCTTGTTGTATGTAGGCGTTGTCAGGGAAATCTGCTGCAATTACTGAAAGTACAGCGGGGTTAAACAGCATAAAAAAACCATCCCCCGCGATTATCCCGATGGGTTCTGAGGGAGTAATACTATTGCCACCGCCAGTCCCCACCGTGCCAAAGGTCGAACCGTCGCCCTCGTCACCACAACCGGAAACCAATCCAGCTACCAACGCAAGCATAATAATTTTATAAAATTTAGAATACATCATAATTGAATCCTTATTAATTGGCCTTAACTCAAACAAAGCCTTTTAAATTTTTCACCAAACGAAGACCGCTTTAATAAATACCCGATCCTGCAGTATTTATTATAGTCACTCATTTAATATCGGTGAAAATTTCATTATTCGTCATTATCAACGCTTTTTATATAATAATCAACATTAATTTACCTAAGTAAGTGATTGTAAATAATGCGCTTTTGGTAATTAATTTCTGTCCTTGTCGTGGTATCTAATTAATTCCGGTATAGTGTTTTACGCCTCTCACGCCGCGCGAGAGGAAACTAATTTCACTACTTTATTATTAAGGATGCGATATGCAAACCCTGGAAATATTTCAATCTATGTGGGCCATGGAGCAGCGACGCCCCGATAACTTTGAATGGTCGCTATCAGAAAAAATAGAAAAGGTTAGCGAAGCTGGCTTCGACGGTGTCGATATCGTCTACGGCGATTTTCAGGCGCAAGATATTCAGCCTTTGCTTAGCGAGCACAATCTCGCCTGCACGGTGACGTCATTCCCTGAGACAATCGACCAATTGGAACCTGCAATCGAACTGGCACAGGCACTCGATGCACGCCATATAAATATCATCGGCAGGGTATACCCGTTTAGCGTAGAACAGGGTGCGGATTACGTTCGTGGCTGGATGACTCTTTGTCAGCAAGAAGGTATCGCTGTTAGCATCGAAACCCATCGAGACTGCCTGACCACCGACATGCTATACACGCTTCAACTCATGCAAGCAGTGCCCGAAATGCCGCTTTGCGCTGATCTGTCGCATTTTGTTGTCGGGCGCGAATTTTCCTGGCCCATTACCGACCTCGTACAATCGCAGATTGAATCTATTCTAGACCGCTCGATTGCTTTTCAGGGTCGTGTCGCTTCGCGTGAACAAATTCAAATCCAGACCAGCTTCGATCACCACCGCGAATGGTACGATTTGTTTGCCGACTGGTGGCAATACGGTTTTACATCCTGGCGCGCCTGTGCAGGAGCAAATGACCGACTCAATTTTCTCTGCGAACTCGGCCCCCGAGAATACGCCATGACCGGAGCCGATGGTTACGAACTATCGGATCGCTGGCAGGAGGCTCTGATGATTAAACAGTGTGTTCGAAATATTTGGGACTCGTTGTAGATATTCTAATAAATCACGTAAGAGTTCACTTAAGCAACCCCTCAGCCTGCAAATCCGCATGGTAGGATGACCGCACCATCGGGCCGCTAGCGACCTGATTGAAGCCAATGCTTTCGGCGTATGCGCCAAGCTGGTCGAACTCGTCTGGTGTGACAAAGCGCTCCACCGCAAGATGATCTCGACTGGGTTGAAGATATTGCCCCAGGGTTAGCATGTTTACGTTGTGCGCACGCATATCGCGTAATACCTGTTTCACTTCTTCAATTTCTTCGCCGAGTCCGAGCATGAGTCCCGATTTGGTTGGCACATCCGGGCTTTGTTGCTTGAACTGTTTAAGCAAATCTAACGACCATTGATAATCTGCACCTGGGCGGATTTTTTTGTATAGCGAGGGTACCGATTCGAGGTTGTGGTTGAATACATCGGGTGGTGATTTTCTCAAAATTTCCAAAGCAATGTCCATACGGCCTCGAAAGTCCGGAGTCAGAATTTCGATTTGTAACTGGGGGCTCAGTTCACGCGATGCATTTATGCAGTCGACAAAATGTTGTGCACCGCCATCGCGCAGGTCGTCCCGGTCAACCGAGGTAATCACCACATAGCGTAGCCCCATACCCTGAATGGTCTTAGCCAACTTTAGTGGTTCTTCGGTATTCAGTGGGTTGGGACGGCCATGGCCAACATCGCAAAACGGGCAACGGCGGGTACATATATCGCCCATGATCATAAAAGTTGCAGTCCCCTTGGAAAAGCATTCGCCCAGATTCGGACAAGAAGCTTCTTCGCAAACAGTGTACAGATTATTCTCCCGTAGTACCGATTTTAACTCGGTAACTCGATTACCTTTCGGTGCTTTGGCTCTAATCCAGGATGGCTTTCTCTGTAGCGTAACAGACGGCACCACTTTAATGGGAATCCTGGCGACCTTGTCAGCTCCTTTGAGTTTGACGCCCTGTACTACCTGATTCTTTTTATCCACGATGCAAGTTCTCGTTAAAATATTGGGCTAGTTCGTATCCAACCTGCTGTAGGCCGATATCAATATTAAAATCTGACATTTGGGTTACCTCCAGGTGCTCGAAACCACAGGGATTGATTCTTTGAAAAGGACTCAAATCCATATCGATATTTAGACTTAGGCCATGATAACAACACCCTTTACGGATACGCAATCCGAGTGCCGCTATCTTCGCATCACCGACATAAACTCCTGGCGCGTCTGCACGGGCAGCAGCTTTTACCCCATAGTCGTCGAGCAGAGCAATAATCGCTTCTTCTATATGCGTTACCAGGGCGCGAACACCGAGGCCAAGACGTGGCAAGTTCAACAGGCAATAGACAACTAGCTGACCCGGCCCATGGTAGGTTACCTGCCCACCACGATCAATCTGAATAACCGGGATATCGCCACAGTCGAGTATATGTTCTGCCTTACCATTTTGGCCCTGGGTAAATACCGGAGAGTGTTCGGTAATCCAGATTTCATCTCGCGTTAGTGCATCACGTTGATGCGTAAAGTCTTTCATCTGCTGCCAGGTCTGGCCGTACTCGGTCATGCCCAGGTATTTGATGAGCGGTTTATTTTCAGCCATATGACAGGACAACGGCTGCTTTGGTTAAAGTGACATCACCACATGTTCGCATTGGTATAAATCCTGGTAAATATCCTTGATTTGCTGCTCGCTATAAGCCGTAAAGGTCAGTGTCAGTGCAATATATTTGCCCGTCTTGCTGCTGCGTTGGCTAACCTCGATATGTTCCGCCTGAGGACAGCGGGCGCGTACTAATGCGAGGACTATGGCCTCGAATTCAACTCCGCGATTACCGAATACTTTCAGCGGAAAACGACTCGGGTATTCGATCAGTTCGAGTGCTGACCGCGGTGTCGGCTTTTTATCGGCCATATCACTTAAACATTAGCTTGATATAATCGAGCGCTCGAGAGATCAAACTACCTTCGGCTACCGCGTGCGTGGCGACTATAGCTTCACTGACGATGAGCTCCTCATCCAGTTTAATGTTTATCTGCCCCATTTTTTGCCCCTGTGATATTGGCGCTGAAATCGGATTTACTATATCAATGGAGGCATCCAGATCCTTGTAGCGCCCACGTGGGATAGTGACATAAATATCACTGTCGACTCCCACAGCCACCTGTTCCTGCTCGCCATACCAGAGTCGTGCCGTTCTCAAGACTTCATTAGTGCCATAAAGCCGAAGCGTTTCGTAGAAACGAAACCCATAATTCAGCAGTGACTGGCTACTCGAAGTCCGCGCCTTGTCGGAACTAGCACCCAGCACTACCGAGATCAGTCGCATATCACCCTGCTTCGCCGAGGCGACCAGACAATATCCGGCGGCTTCTGTATGCCCAGTTTTTACACCGTCGATCGATTCGTCACGCCACAATAGTCGATTACGATTGAATTGACGGATGTCGTTATAGGTAAATTCCCTTTCGCGGTAATAACGATAGGATTCGGGATAATCGCGTATCATGGCTGCGGTTAATGTAGCGATATCCCTCGCCGTACTGTAATGCTCAGCCGCTGGCCAGCCGGTCGCATTCTGGTAATTGGTATTATTCATTCCCAGAACCTGGGCCTGATGATTCATATAGCCGACGAAGGCCGATTCTGAGCCGGCAATATGTTCGGCCAATGCGACACTGGCATCGTTGCCCGACTGAATAATCAGCCCCTTGAGCAATTCCCCGACGGACACCTGCTTGCCCACTTCGACAAACATTTTTGAGCCTTTCATACGCCAGGCTTTTTCGCTGATAGTCACCAGGTCGTCGGCTGTGATATCGCCATCGTCAATCGCCTTATCGACCAGGAATGCTGTCATTAATTTGGTGATACTGGCTGGCTCTACGCGTTTATCAGGATCTTTTTCTGCCAGCACCTGCCCACTTTCGAAATCAACCAGATAAAAACTATCGGCCTTAAGTGAAGGAGGATCTGGTATTGGTTTTGGCACCGCAAACAAATTAGCGCTAAACAGTAGGGAGAATAGACCAAAAACTAATGTATTTCTTATAAACATTTAACAGGGGGAGGTTGGATAAATTGGTTGCGATTGTATCGGTCAGACTCCTTAGTAACAAGGGGTAAAACTGTTGGTTAATTACTCCTGAACAACAATACGCGAAGCACCGAAACCTTTATTGTTGAGACGTAAAATAACCGCATTGGCTTCTTCGATATCGAATAGTGGGCCGACTCGGACTCGGTAAAACAGACCACTATCGGTTTGTAGCTGACTCACTTTGGCAGCTTTTTCATTCGCATCGTGAAGTTCGCGCAGCAGGTTTTGCGCGTTGATTACACTACCAAAGGAGCCCATTTGTATGAATAAAGGCACGTCGTCGGCAACATTTTCAGTCAACGGTATGGTTCGAATCACAGGACGGGTGGCGTTTTGCTGCCCCGAATTGACTGCACTAACCTCGACCCTGGCGGTGCCTGGGCCAATTACGCCGAGTTTTTCGGCAGCGGTATAAGATAGATCGATGATTCGGTCGCCGACAAAGGGGCCGCGATCATTCACCTTGACGACTATCGACCGACCATTGCTTAAATTTTTGACTCTGACAAAAGTAGGCAGCGGTAAAGTTTTATGCGCCGCGGCCATCGCATACATATTATAGACCTCGCCGCTCGAGGTCTTGCGCCCATGGAATTTCTTACCATACCAGGAAGCCAGCCCACGCTGCACGAAACCCTGTGAACTATCGAGCACATAGTAGCGTTTACCCATCACCACGTAAGAAGAAGGATTACCCGATTTCGATTTCTTAGCCTGACTGACATTCCCACTCTCTACGGATTTCTGGCCGATAGGCACGCCAAAGGTGCAGGCTGACAATACCATGATAACCATTCCCGCCAACAACGCATGACGTAATCCAGACCAGATTTTAAATAATGACTTCATTCGTTCGCTTCCATACCAGCCTTGATCAGCACCGATAATTGATACACCGCCATGGCATAAAGTTCACTATGATTATAGCGAGTAATGACATAAAAATTATTTAACCCAGCCCAGTATTCGGGGTATTTTTTCTGTTCCAGTCGAACCAGGGCAACCGGTGTTTCGTCTTCGATTCGGTGTTTGGAGGTCAACCCGTGATCCACCAGGTCTGACCATTTATAGTTAGTTTTAACACCAGGCTCCAGTTTAGCGACTGAATTGTCTGCTATCGCCGTTAGCGGCTTAGCCACCGCCTGGCCGAATTGCCAGCCGTGTCGCACAAAATAATTAGCAACGCTGGCGGTAATATCGTTAATGTTATCGAACAGGTTCACCTGCCCATCACCATCACCGTCCACCGCATAGGCGCGATAACTCGACGAAATAAACTGCGGCATTCCCATCGCACCGGCATAAGAACCCTTTATTTTCAACGGGTCTAGATTTTGTTCTTTCACCAACAACAGGAATTCTTTGAGTTCGCGGGTAAAAAACTTCGCGCGTTTGGGATAATCAAAAGAAATCGTCACCAGGCTATCGAAAACTGGGTCTTTACCTTTATAAATGCCATAAAATGTTTCTACCCCAATTATTGCAACGATGATTTGTTCCGGCACCCCAGTTTTAGCCGACACCTCCGCTAATTGGTTTTTATATTGTCGCCAGAACTCAATACCCCGGATTATTCGCTTTTCCTTAATAAAAATATTTTTATACTGATGCCATTGCAGTTCCTTCTCGGCGGGTCGATCAAGGCGTTCGAATAAATGCGACTGTTTCTTCACCTGCGAAAATAATGCGATGAGTTCAGCTTCCGTATAATCGCTATCTCTGGCCAGTCGATTAACAAATTCCTGAACATCTTCGCGGTTTTTATAATCACCCGCAGGAATTACTACGGCACTCATTGCTACAGGTACAAATAGTGTGAAAATTAGTACTAATTGCTTCATCAATTAATTCCAGAATCGTTTAGACGAGCGTATTGCCATGATTAAACCGAATCCCATCATTAGGGTCACCATCGAGGTTCCGCCGTAGCTGATCAACGGCAGCGGGACACCCACTACCGGTAACATACCAGTGACCATACTGGTATTCACAAAAAGATAAACAAAAAATGTCAAACTCAGCGCGCCCGCTAGCAGTCGACCAAAATTATCCGATGAACTGGCGGCCACATAAAGCCCCCGGTAAATGATAACCACATAAAGACAAATTAATAATACGCTGCCAAAGAAGCCAAACTCTTCACCAAACACTGAGAAAATAAAATCGGTGGATCGCTCTGGAACGAAATCAAGCTGGGATTGTGTACCGTTCAGCCATCCCTTGCCGTAGACGCCTCCAGAGCCAATGGCTATTTTGGATTGAATAATATGATAGCCCGCACCCAGCGGATCGCTTTCTGGATTGAGTAGCGTCAATATTCTTTCGCGCTGGTAATCGCGTAATGCTACTTTCCATAATAACGGCGCCATCAACGATAACAGTACGCCTAAAATCATCATAATTTTCCAACGTACCCCGGCCAGAAACAGCACAAAGAATCCAGCACTGCCAACCAGTATCGCAGTACCGAGGTCGGGCTGACGAGCAATTAAAATTACAGGAATCATGACTAGTACTACCGATACGATCAGCTCCTTCCAGCCCGCCGGTAACAAACGATTCGATAGATAAGCAGCGACCACCATTGGCACCGCAAGCTTTAATATCTCAGAAGGCTGAAACCGGATGAACCCCAGATCTAACCAACGCTGCGCGCCTTTGCCTACCTCACCAAAAAACATCACTGCGAGCAACAGCATGACGCCTAACAAATACAATATAAAGGAAGCCTTTTTTATCAACCGAAGCGGGATATTGGCTACCACGACTAACAGTAAAAATGCTACCGACAGACGTACCGCCTGACGAATCATTAGATCGACATCCGATCCACCCGCGCTATAGAGCAGTACGACCCCGATAGCCGAGAGTATAAATAGTAACGCGAGTAACACCGGGTCGAGCCGCAAGGCGTCGAGCAAACGACGTGTCACGGACATTTGTTCGCTATTGATATCGTGACTCATGAGGGCCTATCCAGATAGGCGTCCATAACCTTTCGTGCGATCGGTGCGGCAACCGAACTACCAGACCCTCCATTTTCCACGATAACAGCCACCGCAATACGTGGAGCTTCTGCAGGTGCGTAACTAATAAACAAGGCATGGTCACGTAATTTATCCGCTACCGTTTCCGCGTCGTACTCTTCGTCCTGGGCGACACCATAGACCTGGGCGGTTCCGGTTTTCCCCGCAACTTTATATTTAAGACCGCGATTAATTCCACGGGCAGTACCCCGTAAACCGTGCACTACATTGACCATAGATTTATGGATATGTTGCCAGTTTTGTTCGCGTTTCAATTGATAATTCCCAACCACTTCGGGCTGTATTTCTCGAACTAAATCAGTTTGGCTGGAATCGATAGCACCCACCAGATATGGGCGATAGCGCTTTCCTTTCAGCGCCATGGCCGCTGTCGAGTTAGCTAGTTGCAAAGGTGTCACCAACATCGCTCCCTGCCCTATTCCGGTAATTATTGTTTCACCAGGAAACCAGATCATGCCCTGTGCCTTGCGCTTCCATTCACGCGAAGGCATGATCCCTGGTTTTTCGCCGGTGCTATCGATTGAAGTTTTCACACCAAACCCAAACTCTGACATGAAGGCCGACATTTTATCTATGCCCTGACTGTAAGCGAGGTCATAAAAATAGACATCACAGGATTGGGTAATAGCAGTTTTCATATCGACCAAACCATGGCCTTCCTTCTTCCAGTCTCGATACCTACGTTCCTCGTTCGGCAACAAATAATACCCCCGACAAAACACCTTCTTATTTTTGCTAATAGTATTGTTTTCAAGCCCTGCCAGCCCGTAAAACGGCTTGGTGGTTGAACCCGGTGGGTATTGCCCGGATAAAGCTCTGTTGAAGAGCGGCCTACGTAGTGAATCTCGCAACTCGCTATAGAGATCGACACCGATTCCGTTAACAAACAGGTTGGGGTCGAAAGTCGGCATACTCACCAACGCCAGTATTTCACCATTGTTGGGATCGATTGCGACAACGGAACCCGCATTATCCCCGAAAGCCAGCTCGGCGGCCTTTTGCAGTTTCGAATCAATCGTCAAATACAGATTATTGCCCTGTACCGGTGGTATCTCACTCAATACTCGCAGAGTGCGTCCCCTGGCATTTACCTCAACCTGCTGAATACCTACTCGACCGTGTAATTCGTCTTCGTAAAATTTCTCCAACCCAAGTTTTCCTATATGGCTGGTGCCTGCATAGTTAGCCTCATCAACCTTAGTCAGATCATCCGTATCGACTCGGCCCACATAACCCAGCGCATGCACACCAAGCTCATCCAACGGATAGTTGCGGGTTAAACGAGCATTTATTTCAACCCCCTTGAATTGGTGCAGGTTGACCGCCAGCCTGGCGACTTCGGTATCGTCCAGATTAAGCTTTAATGGAATGCTTTCAAAAGGTCGACGTCGATGGCTAGCTTCTTTAAAACGCTTTAAGTCCTGCTCACTAAAATCGATATAACGACTCAACTGCTGCAATGTAAGATCGATATCATCGACTTGCTCGCTCACGATCTCCAGGCGGTACGACGGCAGGTTGTTAGCCATCACCACACCATTTCGATCAAAAATGAGTCCTCGTGTCGGCGGCAAAGCCTTGATACGCACCCGGTTACTATCCGACAGTGTGCTGAAGTGAGCATAGTCGACGATTTGCAGGACATACAGACGGCCCAGCACCAAAGTGATTAGTACGAATATAAAAACCGCAGAAAAAACCAACCGGCGACGAATCAGTCGGCTTTCAAGATAATCATCTCTTAAATGGACGCGTGGTGACATATCAGTCTGGACGGGGTTACTTCAAACAAGGATTGATCGAATTTCTATAGTCTGGGTTCAGGGTGGGAGATTAAACCACCAGATGACAATAATACTAGTGTTATGCCACTTTTTTAAGTAACAACACCGTTATCAAACCTTTTTTATCACAGATTAATCAATTTTATGCGAAAGAGGTTTTGAACCCGGCATAAAACCTATATCATGCCATCACTTTTTTGGGGTGCACGAATACTTGCCCGTTCTGGTACGGGGTAAAGATTTGGTGCGACCACCATTTTTAAAACTAATCTTTTTGGGGACTATCGAATGGAAGTTAATTTATTGCCGCCGCTATTTGGCGTGCTCGGACTTGTAGCCGCCTTTATTACCTACGGCCAGGTAAAAAAACATCCGGAGGGCGATGGAAAAGTCGTCGAAATCGGTAATCAAATCCACCTCGGTGCGATGGTATTCATGAAACGTGAATACAAGATGCTGGCTATGTTTTCGTCCGTCTTAATTGTTTTGCTTTACATTTTCCTGGGCTGGCAAACCGCATTCAGCTTTCTATTAGGCGCGCTTGCTTCGGGTGGCGCTGGTTATATCGGCATGAATACTGCGACCCGAGCCAATGTCCGAACCACCACTGCAGCGCATAATGAAGGTGCTGCCACCGCCCTCACCGTGGCATTTTTCGGTGGCTCAATCATGGGCCTGTCGGTGGCATCCCTTGGCCTGCTCGGACTCGGCGCTGTTTTCTATATGTTCGCCGGCGACCCAGAAACCATACACGCCATTCACGGTTTTGCCATGGGCGCGTCGGTAGTCGCATTATTTTCACGTGTCGGCGGGGGAATCTTCACCAAAAGCGCCGACATCGGTGCTGACCTGGTCGGTAAAATCGAAGCCGGTATTCCAGAAGACGATCCCAGAAACCCTGGCGTTATCGCCGATAATGTTGGCGACAATGTGGGCGACGTTGCCGGTATGGGATCGGATATTTTCGAATCTTACTGCGGATCTATGATTGCGACGATTGCAATTGCCTCGACTTTAACTGCAAGCATGCTAACGCTTGGCAGCCAGGCTAACCTGATGTTCCTGCCATTGGCCCTGGCCTCGCTGGGCCTGATTTGTTCAATCGGTGGAATTCTTATCGTCAAGACCAATTCAGCTAAGTCGCCTGAAATGGCCCTGCGTATGGGTACCATGGGTGCTTCGATATTATTTATTGGTGCGGCTTATTTTCTGATTGCCGAACTCGACCTGAACTACGGCATCTGGGTATCGGTACTCTCCGGCGCGGTTGGCGGCATTATTATCGGCCTCATCACCGAATACTACACTGCGGGCAAACCAGTGGAGCATATCGCCAAGTCGGGGGAAACCGGCCCTGCGACGGTCATGATCAGCGGATTAGCTCTAGGTATGCAATCGGTCGCTATTCCAGTTTTGACCATTTGCGGCATCATCGCCATTTCCAGTCATTTCTCCGGTCTTTACGGTGTCGGTATCGCCGCCGTCGGCATGCTTGCAACTGTTGGTATTACTATGGCTATCGACGCATACGGCCCGGTTGCTGACAACGCCGGTGGTATCGCCGAAATGGCCGGCCTCGGTGAAGATACGCGTAAAATTACCGATTCACTCGACGAGCTTGGCAATACCACTGCCGCGATAGGCAAAGGCTTCGCGATTGGTGCTGCTGCGCTAGCGGCACTGGCAATTATCACCGCTTTCATCGAAACCGTATCGCTCAACATTCCGAACTTCGAACTTGAACTCAGTAATCCAAACGTCCTGATTGGTCTTTTCATCGGCGGTATCATCCCGTATTTAATTGCGTCGATCACCATGACCGCAGTCGGCGATGCAGCATTTGAAATGATTAAAGAAATCCGTCGCCAGTTTCGTGAAATCGAAGGCTTACTTGAAGGCAAAGCGGAGCCCGATACCGCGCGCTGCGTTGATATTGCAACCACCGCAGCACTGAAAAAAATGATCATACCCGGCGTCATCGCAGTCAGCGCGCCCCCACTGGTTGGCTTTCTTATCGGCGCGGAAGCACTCGGCGGCATGCTCTCGGGTGCATTATTAAGCTGTGTACTCATGGCACTGATGATGGCGAACGCCGGTGGCGCCTGGGACAACGCCAAGAAGTACGTTGAAAAAGGCAACCTCGGCGGCAAAGGATCTGACGTGCATACCGCGACAGTGGTTGGAGATACCGTCGGCGACCCTTTCAAAGACACCTCGGGGCCTTCGATGAATATTCTCATCAATGTTATGGCAATTGTCAGTCTGGTGATTGCGCCGCTGCTGGGTTAGATTCTTATTCTGAATAGCCCAAAAGGCAGATCTTCGGATCTGCCTTTTTTGTTTAAATTTTACTTACAGTCAGGCATAGAAAATCTCGGCCTCCCAAGCTTAAATTAAGGATTAGAATACGGTATTCTGCCGGTCTAAAATTTTATTCGGTGATTTATGAGTACAAAGAACGCTTTTTACGCCCAATCAGGTGGTGTCACCTCGGTAATCAATGCCTCTGCCTGTGGCGTGATCGAAACTGCCCGCCAACATCCAGATAAGATTGGTACTGTCTTTGCTGGTCGAAATGGCATTATCGGTGCCCTCACCGAAGAGCTAATCGACACTGCAAATGAATCGGCAGATGACATCGCGGGGCTGAAAAATACGCCATCTGGCGCGTTTGGATCCTGCCGATTTAAATTAAAAAGCCTTGAGGAAAATCGACGTGAGTACGAACGTCTGATTGAAGTATTCAAGGCACATAATATCGGCTACTTCTTTTACAACGGTGGGGGAGATTCGGCCGACACCTGCTACAAGGTATCGCAACTATCAGAGAAGATGGGGTACCCGGTACAGGCTGTTCATATTCCCAAGACCGTCGATAACGACCTACCCATTACCGATAATTGCCCAGGGTTTGGCTCGGTTGCAAAATATATTGCAGTCTCTGCACTCGAAGCATCTTTCGACGTTCGATCTATGGCCAAGACTTCAACCAAGGTTTTCGTGCTCGAAGTGATGGGTCGTCACGCTGGCTGGATCGCCGCCGCCGGTGGCCTGATTAGCGATTACGACATTCCTGTGTTGGTCTTATTCCCGGAAGTCGATTTTGATCAGTCAGGGTTCATCGCAGCCGTCAAAGCTAAAGTCGAAAACCACGGTTTTTGTACGATTGTAGTTTCTGAAGGAGCGCAGTATGCAGACGGCACCTTTTTAGCTGAACAAGGTGCGCGCGATTCATTCGGCCATGCGCAACTTGGTGGGGTAGCGCCAGTTGTCGCTAACCTGATTAAGCAGGAGCTCGGCTATAAATTTCACTGGGCGGTTGCAGATTACCTGCAACGTGCGGCCCGCCACCTCGCGTCAGCCAGCGATGTCGAGCAAGCCTATGCACTTGGCAAGGCGGGCGTCGAAATGGCGTTAGCGGGACAGAATGCGATTATGCCGACGATCGATCGTGTCTCTAACTCACCCTATGAATGGAAAATTGGTAGTGCTCCATTATCTGAAGTTGCCAATGTCGAGAAAATGATGCCAGCTGACTTTATCACCGAAGACGGCTTTGGCATTTCCGATGCCTGCCGAGAGTACCTTTATCCCTTGATTAGTGGCGAATCCTATCCGGATTATGATGATCGGGGCATGCCAAAATATGTCGTTTTGAAAAATCAATTGATCGATCAAAAGCTCGAGACATTTGAACTGTAGTAGTTACTATGGCACCAGACCAAGGTATAAGAATCTTCAATACATAAATTGAAAGTCTCTCGTTCGCGCTATCGAGACGGTAAATCGAAATCGCTTATCGGCTATAATCCGACTCTTTATTATGCACAGGTCTATAAAGTCATGATCCTGGAAAGACCTGGAACCGGGTAAATGGGTAAAGATCGATGGTTGGGTGGATGCCGAAGAAGCCAAACGTGAGATAACATCGAGTATCGAGCGTTATCTGGCCGAGAGTAAATAACACTTACCGCAGGAAAGGCTCGCCCTCATTAATTTTAGAACTTTTTTAACTCTGAGTCTTGTTCAGCTCAATTAGCATAGCGCGTTCGTCAACACCGACTTCGGTAGCGGCGCGTAGATCGCTATAGTCGATATGACAAATACAGTTTCGTCCAGATTGTTTGGCTTCGTATAAATATTTATCGACCGAGTCGACAAATTCCTCGATCGTTAAGGTGCTGGTCTTCATGTATACGCTAGCGCCCATGCTAGCGGTAACATTGAGTTCCTCCGAGCCATTCATAATCGGTGTAAAAGCAATCGTTTCCCGGATCCGATCAGCCACCTGAATTGCCAGATTCAGGTGTGTTTCTGGAAAGATAATGGCAAATTCTTCGCCTCCATAACGACAGACTATATCGGTGGTTCTAACCTGTGAAAGTAATTTATTGGCGACAGCCTTAAGCACAATATTGCCAACCTCATGTCCATGGATATCGTTGACCTGCTTAAAATGATCCAGGTCGATCATCACCAGGCTGGTCGGAATGCCACTGCGTTTGGAGCGATCCATTTCAGCCTGCAATACACTTTCAAAATGTCGGTAATTATATAATCCAGTCAACGCATCGGTTAAAACCAGATCGGCAAGCTCGGCGTTCTGCTGACGAAGATTTTCAACTTCATCGAGCCAGAGACAACTGCTTTCTGAGACCGGGCATTCTAGCGGTTTATTATGATCAGGCATCGACACCGGACTCTAATCTTCGATGCATCTCTTCTATTCGCTTTTTAGATTCGGGCGTCGAACCTGGCCCCGGTACAACCATAATTTCTCGCGGGCGTAAATCGCCGCCACGCGCGGATCGAACCTTTATTTTAGCTATAGGCTCATTATGCTCTCTATCCATGAATATGACCGGTTCGGCATTTTCGCCAAATATCCACCTGTCGCCCCATTGAGTCAACGCGATGAGGACTGGCATTAACTCCTTACCCTTGGATGTCAGCATATATTCGTGTCGTTTAGCACCTTCTTTTATAGGAACCCGTTCAAGAATTTGGGTTTCGCAAAGTTTTTTCAATCGTGCGGTTAAAATATTTCGTGCTATACCTAATTGAGACTGAAATTCCTCGAAACGATGCACGCCAAAAAATGCCTCTCTGATAATTAATAGCGACCAGCCTTCACCTATAATTTCGAGGACATGGGATATAGAACGTTTAAACGGATCATGATTTTCAGGGATTGGCATATGGCAGAGACATTTAGTTTTATAATAAAACTTTTATCTCATTACGAGTCAGCGGTCAACTACTCGTTGGTTCTAACTCGCCCTGACTGGAATATTCGAACTGTTGCAGGCCATCGGAAATTTCGTAGTAGTCGCCCGCCTCGCTGACATAAACATGCCCAATAGTTTTCAGCCCATGACTCGCATCGAGTGTACCTGCTGCCACCGAAATCTTATCATTCCCACTTCTCGCATCCCAGAACAGGCTGGATCCACAGACATCACAAAAACCACGGTAGGTATCTGGAGAGGCATCGTGAAACCAGTTCAGGCTTTTCTGTTTGAGCAAACTAAGGTCGCTATGTAATACCGAGGTGTAGGCTGCAACATGGCCATGAGTTTTACGACAGTTTTCGCAGTGACAATTAATGATGTCGCGGCGGGGTCCGTCTATCTCATACCGAACACCTCCGCAAAGGCAACCACCGGTTAACGCTATTCGAGATTCGTTGCTATCCGTCAATTTTCGTCTCCTGGGCCAAGCGGACTGGGTCAAGCCGACTCTATCGGCATGATTTCATCGAAAGAATGTATCGCAGAAAAATGCCCAACATCCTGAACCGGCGCCTGTGAGTCGGGTTTAAAAATCGCCAGTAACTGGGTGATACCATAATCATACGCAGATTGTAAGGCTAGTAAATTATCGTCGATTAACAGGGTTCGACGCCGATCAAATGCGTGGCGGTTATTCACTTCTAGCCAGCAATCCGGGGTTTCTTTGGGCAGAGAAAATTCGTGCACTGTGATCAGGCGATCGAATTTATGCCCAATGCCTGTTTTCGCCATTTTTAAATTCAAACTGTCGTGGTGCGCATTGGTAACCATGACAATATCTTTACCAGCAGCCCGTAACGCATCGAGGAAATCGACACAATAGGGCCGTGTGGCTACCTTATGGCTGACTTCATGTTTTAATTCGACCACATCGATTCCCAGAGTCTCACTCCAGTAGTCTGTCGAATACCATTCCAGAGTGCCTTTTATCGATTGAGTCTGCTGATGAATGCTTTGCCGAGCCTGAGCCGGATCCAGCGATTTAATAGCGGCGTAGCGCATCGGCAGGTATTCCTGCCAGAAGTAATTATCGAAATGAAGATCGAGCAGGGTGCCGTCCATATCGAGTAGTACGGTATCGATCTGTTGCCAGTCGATCATCTTTCTCTCAATATCTGTATTGATGATTTAACGAATTATCTATCAATTACAGATCACGAGCGACGCGAAGACCGACATTATACTGCCCGCGTCCACTCTTAAACTTTTCGCGATTTTCGGAGCGCATCGAACTTGCCGGGCTGCGGAAAGCACCACCGCGGACAATACGGTTTTCACAATCACCGCCTTCCCAGACCGAGCCGTCATCGGGCGCGCCCTTATAATTGCGGTGATAACAATCGTGTACCCATTCGTATAAATTACCCGCTGTATCGTAAAGGCCGAAAGCATTCGGTTTATACGTGCCGACTTTGGCCGGTTTGCTGGTATTAAAATCGCTCTTACAGTCAAAACAATGCGCATTACTGGAGCCAGCGGTAGCCCCCCACCAGAAAGATGTTCTGGATCCGGCGCGGGAGACATATTCCCACTCTGATTCCGATAACAGGCGATAGTTTTTGCCAGTTTGTTTGCCGAGCCATTTGGTATAAGCAAGTGCATCGTCCCAGGAGACATCGGCAACCGGATGTACCTTGCGATCCAGACCGGTGCTATCGGGTAATTTGCGTTTACTCGCGCGAGCGAATTTGTCGTAGTCGGCGTAAGTGATCTCGTAAACCGAAACCATGAATGATTTGACAGTCACGTCATGACGTGGAGCCTCATCGGCAGCGAGGACGGCAGATGCGGCACCCATACGGAAGCTACCCGCGGGTACTCGAATCATGGTCGGGCCGTTACTACCCGATTTAAGCCTGTCACGAAACGGATCGGGTTTGTCAGTAAACGCTGGTTCTACTGCCGGTTCGGGTTCAGTCGTAACGACTTCAGGCTCGGGTTCCATTTCGGACTCTGTCGTGGTTTCTGCTACTGGTTCAGGTTCTGCCTCTGGATCGACTTTGGTCATCTCAGTGATCTGCTCTTCGATTACATTTATTGCCGTATCAGTCGCCTTTTGTACAACACCCTGTTGCCATGCAAAATAACCACCGGCCGCCAGTAAACCTATAATAACAACCCAAATCAGCCCCTTGAAAGAACGCGGTTCTTTAGGTTCTTCGGGAATTTGGATATCGGCGACTCGCTGAGCTGGGGCGGACGCTGGCTCCTCTGGAATTGCTGCGGCTGGCTGCTGAACGCTGCGCTCTTTTATATCGATAACGATCAGGGTGGTGTTATCCTGATTAATTTTATTGGCGTCTTCTACCGCTTTAAGTAAAGCATAGACGCATTCCTTGGCCGTTGCTGACCAGGATGAGTATTGAATGATGGCACCTGCTCCGAGCGTATCGAGGCCGTCGCTGGCAACAATAATTCGATCTCCAGGGCGTACCTTGATCGGTGTTTCGGATACGTCAATACTGCTCATTTCCTCACCAGTCATGGCGCTCATGAGCATATTTCTGGACATGCCTTCCTGCGCCTCCATTTCCATGCCTTGCTCTTTCATCATGTCAAGATAGGCACCGTAGCTATGGTCGGCATTTTGTTTGATGAGTTCGCGGTCACGTAACAGGTAGAGATGACTATCGCCTACACTAACCCAGAACAAATTATTATCTTCAAGGTAGGCACTGACCATAGTGCAGCCCATGCCACGCAGAGCAGGTGTTTCTTTCACCGAGGCCCGAATTTGATCGTTTGAACGATTCAAACTATCCGTTAACGCATCGGCGACCTCTTCGGTGTGAAAACGCGACTGGAAGGTTTTGTTAAAAGTGGCAACCACCATGTTACTAGCGACATTACCGGCAGCATGACCGCCCATGCCATCTGCCATTATTATCAGCGAGCACAGGTTTCCATTTTCAGCTTCACCGAGTTGATTAACCATATAAGCATCTTCCTGGTAATCCCTGGCACCATCGATCTGCTCACTTGCTATTTCGAATTCAACACTCATTTTGTAGTATAGGTTCTCGGATATTACATTATGACTATAATAGTATAGTTAAAGTATTTTCTAGTTTAGTATTCATAAGCCCTTAAAAACGGGTTTTTTTTAAAATGAGGACTGCATCTCATATTTATCCTTAAAAAGAGGCTGATAATCGGTTTCCTTCAGTTTTCGCAATGGTAAAAACAGATTTTCATTCACTTCTTCCCATGTTTTCCAGTACCAGCCCAGGCATTTTCCCGGTTCCATTGTTGATAACAGCTTTGGATCGAGACATTTTGCCTCAAAACACAGGGATATAGAATGGTTTTGGGCAGAAAATAAATTATTAGTTACCGCGACTAAATGCAGTTTGCCGAGTTGTAGGCCGGTCTCCTCTTCGACTTCGCGCCGCGCCGCTTTATCAGGCGACTCTCCTGTATGAATCCATCCTCCGGGTAGTTGCCACTCAAAATATTCAGACTGGAGTCTGCGTTGTCCAAATAATACCTTATTCTGACAGATCACGATGGCGGCTACTGCGGCTCGTGGATACAAACTGGCGGTAGATATGTCAGACACGCGAAGCTCTCTACAGGGTAATTCGAACCTAGAATACTCGATAGCCAGGCTTGCTTCAAAACAGCTATTGCCTGAGCACAGAAATTCAGCAAACTAGTTAAGGCTAATTCCTCCAAAATAGCAGGCTTATGCTTTAGGAACTCTGTGCTATATTTTCGGTCTACCCATACCCTGAAATAGACAAATATCCTGTATGAGAGATACCTGGCCGTTACTAAAAGACACCGATTTTCCCACCGTTACGCGCGCAGTGCCCGAAATTTTACAGGTAAATCTGGGTTATTTGTGTAATCAGTCCTGCCTGCATTGCCATGTTGCGGCAGGCCCGACGCGTAAGGAATTAATGACGGGTGAAAACATCGATTATTTGCTCAGGGTGCTTGAATTGCCCAATATCCATACGCTCGATTTAACTGGCGGTGCGCCGGAAATGAACCCTCTCTTTAAAGAGCTGGTTCGCGTGAGTCAACAGTACGATGTCAAAGTAATCGACCGATGCAATCTAACCATATTGCTAGAACCCGGATTCGAAGATATGGCCC
Organism: Gammaproteobacteria bacterium; assembly: GCA_030595795.1. Lineage (GTDB taxonomy): Bacteria > Pseudomonadota > Gammaproteobacteria. The sequence continues at coordinate 16,056 of JAUVCH010000035.1, read as the reverse complement.
AGTTTCTCGCTGATAACAATGTTCAAATAGTCGCGTCACTGCCCTGTTACATTCAGGAGAACGTCGACGGCCAACGCGGTAAAGGTGTTTACCAGAAAAGTATCGATGCACTGAAAATTCTCAATCAGCTTGGTTATGGAAAACCAGGTGGCGACCTTAGCATCACACTGGTATATAACCCAACTGGCCCTTATCTGCCGCCATCGCAAGAGGAGCTTCAGCTCGACTACAAGCGTTTCCTACAGGATGAGTTCGGTATTGTATTCAATCAGCTTTTCACCATTACCAACATGCCCATCGCTCGATTTGGCAGTACATTACTTTCCAAAGGAGAATTCGAGAAATATATGAATTTACTTAAGGATTCATTCAGCGTAGCAAATCTGCAAAACCTGATGTGCATGAATCAACTCAGCGTCGACTGGCGAGGCTATGTTTACGATTGCGATTTTAACCAGATGCTAAACATGAATGTCGAAAACCCGAGTAACGGCCTGCCCCTGCATATCCGTGATATTCTGGAAACCGATATGCTGAATATTCCGATCCGTATCGCTGATCACTGCTATGGCTGTACGGCAGGCCAGGGTAGCAGCTGTGGGGGCGCGCTTGGTTGAGGCCAGCAAAAAATCCGTTAGCATCATCATACCGACGTTAAACGAAGCCGCTCATTTAAACCAGACGCTCGAAACGCTGTTCAAAAATATCGATCAAAGCAAAGTCGAGATCATTGTCGCCGACGGTGGTAGCCATGATTCGACTATCGCTATTGCTGAGACTTTCCCCTGTCAGATCACTTCCAGTGAAAGCGGGAGAGCCAGGCAGATGAACCAGGCTCAACTACTGGCAAATGGCCAATGGTTGTTGTTTTTGCACGCCGACAGCGGTCTGCCTGGTAACTGGTTAACCGAGATTGAGGGCACCAGGGCCTGGGGATTTTTCCCAGTCAAACTCAGTGGCAGGCACTGGTTTTTTCGGATTATCGAATTTGCAATGTGTCGTCGCTCAGCAATCACCCATATCGCCACTGGCGATCAGGGACTGTTCTTCAAAAAGTCATTTTTTGACCAGCTGACGGGGTTTCCTAATATTCCTATTATGGAAGATATTGCCATCAGCAAAGAAGCAAGAAGGTTAAGCAAGCCAGAAATCGCGAGCATGCCGATTATGACATCGAGTCGACGCTGGGATAAAAATGGTATCGGAAAAACAGTATTGCTGATGTGGTGGATGCGTCTGGCTTACTGGCTTGGCACTAATCCAGAGCGCTTGCACCGGCTCTACTACTCCGATCATTGTCGGTAACTGGTTTATGCCACTGATTCAGATTTTTGCCAAACCACCAGTCGAGGGCAAGGTAAAAACCCGTTTAATACCCGATATCGGTGTCAGCAGCGCCACCGCAGTCTATCGTTATTGTTTGGCCTTCACACTCGGCCTGATCCAGTCATCGACGTTGGACTATGAAATCTGGCTAAGCGAGGCGGGTGAGGATCCACTATTCGAAGGACTTAATTGCCGTATTCAACAAGGTGATGATCTGGGAATACGCATGCACCACGCCCTGAATCATCGCCTCCAAACCCACCCAAGCGATACAGTATTATTAATTGGTTCCGATTGCCTCGACTTAAGCGTTCAACATTTGAATCAGGCCATCGAGCACTTATCAACGCATGATCTGATCCTCCTGCCCAGTTACGATGGCGGTTTTGCGATGATTGCTTGCCGCGTAATCAATCGATCTATTTTTGACGATGTCCTCTGGAGCAGCCCGGAGGTTTTACAGCAGACTCTGACAAATGCGAATAGACTCGGCTATCGAATCCATTTACTTGAATCTGTACGAGATATTGATACGCTGGACGATCTTAATCACTACCCTGCTCTTCGCAAGCTAATCGAATTCCATTAATGCTTTATTCGCTGTTAAAACCAATTCTGTTCGCCGTTGATGCCGAACTGGCACACGAAGTTAGCCTGGAAATGCTCAATCAGTTTCACTGCCTGGTACCCAAAACCCGAGTCGACAATCCGGTTCGCGTCATGGGCCTGGACTTTCCAAACCCGGTAGGACTCGCTGCAGGACTCGATAAGAATGCAGACTACCTTGCCGGACTGAGCAAGCTGGGGTTTGGCTCCATCGAAGTTGGCACGGTAACCCCAAAGCCGCAGCTGGGAAACCCGAAGCCTCGGTTATTCAGACTGCCGCGACATCGCAGCATCATCAATCGCATGGGTTTCAATAACAAAGGTGTCGAGTATTTACTCACTCAGTTACCAACACAACCACGCCCGTACGTGCTGGGCATTAATATCGGTAAGAATCTAACGACGCCAGTCGCACAGGCAACGTCAGACTATCAAATTTGTTTTAAAGCAGTCTACTCTCAAGCCGATTACATCAGTATCAATGTCTCTTCACCGAATACTCCGGGATTACGCCAGCTGCAAAGCGAAGATGCCTTGAATGAATTACTCAAAGGCATTAGTGAGACGCGCAAAAGGCTCGAAGACCAACACCAGTATCGGCGCCCTGTCGCATTAAAGCTTTCACCCGATCTGGATGACAAAGCAATTCCGGTCATCGCCGATATTTTACAGGCGCATGATATCGATGCTTTGATCGCCACCAATACCACCCTGGACCGTGAACCGGTTCGTGACCATCCAATGGCAAATCAGGCAGGCGGACTCAGTGGTGATGCCGTGCGAGATAGATCGAGACATATTCTGGCGTCTTTTCATGCAGTTTTGCAAGGCGCCATACCGATAATATCGGTTGGTGGCATTGCTTCTGCCGAGGAAGCTCAATTAAGGCTTGATATGGGTGCTAGCCTGGTGCAAATTTATAGTAGTTTAATTTTTCGCGGGCCTGCACTAGTCGAAGAAATAGCACGCGCCATAAAACCGTGAATCAAAACTTTCAAGCAGCCTTCACATAGTCTGCTAGAATTCCAGCCACTTATTTAATACCTGCTCGGAATCATATACATGAAACACCCAATGGCCTCACTAAAAGAAGCCAAGGATTATTTCAGCGAACTATCGACAGCGCTGAATACACTACTTGATGAATCGCATCGCAAAGCGCTCGACGATTTATTGATCGCCATCGATCAGTTTTTCAATATTGCTGCCAGTATTAATATGCAAGCCCTGGACGACCATTTCATTAACGACACCGAAGCAACCGAAATCGGCGAGCATGGTTTTATCCTGCTATTAAAGCTAATCGACCTGATGAACAAACTCGATTTACCGCACAAGCGAAAAGAGATAGAGCAGGTTTCATTAATTTTTGCCCGCTGGACCATACGTTATAACGGGCGCATTAAGCATCTGGAACCGATCGTCAATGCCTGTGCCCAACTGGCTAATATCCTACAGGACAAGGAAGCACTCAAAACACTATTCAATTTAATGACGGAGATAGCCGATAGCTGCTCGGCAGAAATAAAACAGGATCTCGAAGCTAGCGATGGTATGCGTCCGTGGCGGCTGCTACACCTTAACCGCAGCATCGTGGCAACACGCACCCACGACCCCGTTATCATGAAAGCCGCGTTCGACGAATTATTAATGTATCTACCCGATGAAGCTGACGGGTTTTTTGCCGAAGGTATGAAAGAGATGGAGGCGCTAAACTATCCAGCGCATGTTCGTACTTTAATGGAGTTCTACCACTCGCAGAAACCCACCGTCAGCTTACACTAACTGCAAATTCACCAGATATCCCGCGAATTTTCGAATATTGATGACGCCAGTATCAAGTATTAAATACTGACCTTTGATTGCATCAAGCTTGCCTTCGACGACTGGATTTTTGTCGAAATTAAAGCTGGTCACTTTTTGAGGATAATTCAGTGAAGGGTACAGTAATGAAACCACTGCCGATCCACTGGCAATAATTTCAATATCATTTCGAATTTCATCATCCAACCCCGGCTCAACCTTAGCCCAACATTCCTCGAAAACCTGAAGCAAATCGAGCTCTTCCACCTCATTTTTTAGCATAGTGCGCCAGTTAGTTCTATCGTTCAGATACTGTTTGAATGCAGTCTCGACCAGCCCTGAGTGATAACGTTTAGAAACTCTTAATATCGGTAATGCCTGTACCGCTCCCTGGTCAATCCAGCGCGTCGGAATTTGCGATTCCCTGGTAATACCGACTTTAACGCCAGAGGTATTCGACAGGTAAATAATATGGGGCTTCATACAATTCGACAGCCCCCATTCCGGCTCGCGACAGGTTCCGAGATGGTAGTGACATTTTTCAGGAGAAACGATGCACAGGTCACACTGAGCCAGACTGATAAAACAGGGATAGCAAAACCCCTGGTTAAAACTTTTTTTAATCTTGCGACCACAATGAATACATTCGATGGCCTGTAAGTACTCAAGCCTTATATTCTGACCAATAAAATCATTCATGCAAACCGATTCAGATAGTTCAAGCTTATAGACCACGGGTGAATCGAGCACGACGTGCATCTTGTGTAAATGCCCTTGATAGCTCACTCGCCTTTACCTCGTCTCAACTGAAATACGGTTTCAGCTAAAGCCGTCAACCCCTGTTTTCGCCAGCGTGACTGCTCATCGAGGACGTCATTTTCCTCCATTACCTGGATTTGATACTCGGACTGATAATGCTCAAACACATCTTCCCGGCTAACTGAAAATGGTGGCCCAGACATTTGCTCCTGATCGTAATCTAGTGTGACCAGCAACATGTCGCAGTCGCTGGCTGTAATCGACTGCATATGCGAGCTATAGCGACTTCGATTTGATTCATCGATAGCGATTAAAGCGGCTCGATCATAAATTAGTTTACAGGCTTCAAGATCTTCACTTTGCAAATCAAAATAATCACCTTGCAGAAGAATAATATTATCGCTCTTTCGCATGACGAATCGATCCGACTGGAATTGCTGGTATTGCAGATTAAATTCCTCATAAAAAGCCTCGATTGCGATAGCGGATAACTCGATACCGATGACTCCATAGCCCTGCCCAGCTAACCAGGCAATATCATGCGCCTTACCGCATAGCGGCATAAAAACCCTGTCACCAGGCTTTAATTCGAAATCTTTGATATACCGCTTAAGATGTGGATTGACGTCACCTTCGTGGAATCCAATGCGATTTTCCTGCCATCGCGCTAGCCAGTCTTTTGCCTGCATAAATATCTACTTTAGAAAAGGGTGAACCATCGCTAGATGGCTACTTTACAATCGAACCTTGACGCAATTTCGACCATTTTTCTTGGCAACAAACAATGCCATGTCGGCACGTTTGACCATTGCCCCATAATCACCGGTCTCGTTGGTCATTGCCGCCACACCAATACTCAGTGTCGCGCTTTTGTCCCCAGAGGTGGTTTTGTATAGCGCTCGAGCAACAAACTGGCGAATATTCTCGGCAAATTTCTCTGCTGCATTCATATCGACTCTGGGCATTAATACGCTCAGACCGTTTTGTCCATAGCGCCCGAGAATTTCTTTCTCTTTATCAACCTGAGAGAAAATATATTTGACGATAGCGGCAAATACCTTGTACGCAACTTGATCTCCATCCTGCTCGCGCAATTTCGATAGACCATCGACTTCGATAATGAGAATTGACAGGGGCTCTCCGTCGATAGCAGCGGTTCTATAGCGGTCGATTGATATCTTATCGGAATTTTCCCGACTTAGCAGCGTGATAGTTTTCTTGCTTGATTCTTCTTCCTGTTTTATTTTTTTAATCAGCTCAGCAGGCGCAATCAATTGATCAATTTTTTCCGAATTCTCCCCAACAGGGTCAGTAGGTTCGGTAAATTGCAGATTGGTTGTTTGTGTCGCCAGCATTTTGTCAGCAATCTTTTTATGTACATTTTTAGCGGCTTCCTCACTGGCCGGAGTGGTCAATTTGGGCTTTCGGATAATAGGGTCAGGGATTGAATTATCGAGCACCATGGCAGCGTTTTTAGTACTGCGCCTATATATCAACATGGCCTGCGTAGAAATACTAACGCCTGCTATCATATCCAGATCGTCAAATGCATCGTCCGCTCGGCGTAGACTAATCACACCCATTAATTTCGAATCGTTAAACACCGGGACATCAAGCCGATAAGAAGTGAATTTATCCCGCGAAATTCCCAGGAAACCCTTTATCGTTTCATGCTCCGAGCTTATCGTGGCCTGCCTTGTTTGGGTCAGTTTGTTTAATAAATCCTGAGACCAGATAGTCTTGTCTTCGTCCTCGAATAAGCGGCCTTCAACTTTGTCTGCTACAGGCTTAGGCCCTTGCCCTTCAAGTGATGTCAGTATGTATGATTCAAACTTGATTACCGGCTCCAGATACCTTTTCAGCAAACCAATTAATTCTTTAAAATCGGTAATGCCTCCCAGCGCCATATCAAGATCGATTAAGGAGAAGGCCCAGGACTCCTGCCGACTATTCATATTTTTAATAATCAAAACCCTGAGGAAAATTATCCGTCGCTGGCGTTCAAGCAAGTAGGACAGATAACCACCGAGTATCGCTGCGACTATCAGGAATACGGCCACTAAACCGATCTTGAAAGCGGAAACGTCGGTAATATTAAGTATGATGAGGCTAGCAGCAATGCTAACGGTACTAGTGATACTGGTTATTACGAAACGTATCGCATTAAGACTGGCAAGCCAGATAACCAGCAATGACATTTCAGCAGTATGATAGGCGCTATATTTTTGCAGGTAGATTGCAGCAATGACAAAACCCATGCTAATCGCCACATTGGAAATCAGGCGAAGGTTTTGCATATACAGTTTTTTGCCAAACTGACTGAGTAGCCCATTAACCAGTGCGACTATCGCGGACGCCAGATAACCATACATCGGTACCGAGGTCTCGAAGCCAAAAGCTCGAAATTCCAGATAACAAAAAGAAAGGTTGATGCAAAACAGGACACTAAAAGCAAATACGCTGGAACTGCGGCCGCGCACATCCTCTTTTTTTCGATACCGTGCTTCGATTTCAGCGTTCTGAAATGAAAGGCGAATTGATTTTTTGTATCGGTTGACCAGGTCTTGCGACACTACGTTTTTACCTTTAAATGTTTGAACCGGGCCACACCGACCAGGATCTGTGCTTATTTTAAGTTATTTCGCCATATTTTCAGACTTTAATTGCATAGTAGTGAATTGAATCACACTCTACCAACAAAAATTCAAACTACTCCTCTAAATTATAACCTTTTTTAGTTATTTTCAAAGACTTAAGCGCTCTTATTAATATATTTGTTTAATTATTACCCGCCGATTTGTACAATATGAAAGATGATTACTTTGCTCTATCAACAACAATACGCGCTTTTCATATTAATCATCATCGCGCTGATCGTATCGCTGACATTCCATGAATATGGCCACGGTATCGTGGCGAAATGGTTTGGTGACAATACTGCCCAACAGGCTGGGCGTCTGACATTGAATCCGATTGCTCATATCGACCCATTTGGACTATTAATGGTGATTATGATCGGTATCGGTTACGCGAAACCAGTGCCGACTAATCCCGCTAACTATCGTTCACGCTGGGCTACTTTACTGGTTGCTGCGGCGGGACCGGGCATGAACCTGCTAGTGGCGGTAATCTCGTTTAATTTATATCTAACCGGCCTGGCAATGGGCGTTGATTTTCTCCAGGGAGAGGGGCCTCAATTCTTTTTCACTTATCTGGCTTTAATCAATTTGTTGCTAATGCTGTTCAACCTGTTACCGATTGGGCCGCTGGATGGGCATTATATTTTGCCTTATTTTCTGCCACGCCACCTCGCCATGCGCTATTTACAATTCAATCATCGATACGGCGTTTATGCACTTTTTGCTTTAATTGGGCTTAATTTCATCGGCGTGCCTGTTTTTGAGAATATCTGGAAAACCGGCGAGTTTTTGCTGTCTTTGATTGTTATTTATTGATTTTGTGACATGAACCTCCCCCATATCGTGGACACTCATATGCTTTAATTTAAAGTATACGAGTGTCCACCGTTTTGAAGGAAGTCCAGCCGCTGATTTAAAGTATCCGTAAAACTGGGGGGGAGCATCAACATGTCCCCTGAATTCCAAAGTCTTGAAGAAGCGCATAAACGCTTAGAACTTGAGTTTACCGGTATGTAGATTGTTTATTATGTTAAGCCTTGATTTGATTCTAAAAGCTATAGACTTTGAAGAATCATGGGCATAAGCTACTAACCTTCTATTATTTCTAAGGAGAGAAAAATATGAAACTTCTCAGCAACAAGATGCTAAACCCTGTAGTACTCCTATCTGCCTTCCTGTTTTTCCCAATTATAGCAATTGCCAATACTAGCGTGACGCTATCCAAGGTTTCTGGTGGTTCTGGTGGATCACCTTTCGTAGATATGGCCGCAAACAAAGGCCGAATCACGGCTATTACAGTGAGATCAGGGAAGTTCATTGATAGGATTCAACTTACTTACCAATACAATAATGGTCGCGTTATCGGCTCCCCGCACGGTGGTAACGGTGGAAAATCTAAAACATTCAAACTCAGTAAAGGTGAATTCATTACTGTGTTTGGGGGTCGATCCGGAAAGTATGTAGATTCAATCTACATTAAGACTAATAAGGGTCGATCGAGGAAATGGGGAGGAAATGGTGGCGGGAATTCTTTCAAATTTAAAGGCTCTAAGCAGTCACCCATTCTAGGAATTTGGGGGCGTTCTGGTGCCTTGCTAGATGCAATTGGGGTAGTAACAGCAAATAAGGGGGGCCAGTCAAAGCCTACCAATCGCATTCTTGACTTCGAGCAACGGAAAATTGCCAATGGTGGCAGTGACGAGAAAGGTGACAGTTATCAGACTAATAGCTTCCCCCATCCTTCTGCTAATAGAAATGTAGTCGACTCCTGGCTGAATACTCATGGGGCCAAACTTCGTAATATTATAAAATCCATGAGTTCACATCATGATTTTACAGAATATTCGCGAAGGGAAAATAGATTCTGCGGCTCTCACGCTTACTGCCTTATTGCATACCGACGTAGTGCCATCAGCTACGTGACGGATGCGGACTGAACATGACGTATAACTTAACATCAGAGACTGAGCTTCGAATATTACTGTGTTTCGTTCTCGTGTTGACTGTGGTGATTTCTCCCATAGTATCAGGTAGCACAGGCCAGCAGGCGGAGAAAAAATTTGGATCATTCGACCCTAAAAGTGAAGATTTAAATATCCCTTCAGAAGACGGAAATGGTAAAGATTCCGTGGATTCTGGCTCTAAAATATTCCCGACGGTTTGGTGTGCCGAAATTACTGATTCTGAAACGCAAACTGTATGCTGGGCGGCTTATCGAAATGGTCTCGATTATTACGACCGGGGTTTGGAACATCGAACCAAAGTAATTGAGTGGCAGCATACTTCAACCATAGTAATATTCTTTGTCGTACTATTTCTTGTCGGAACAGGAATTTACTTTGCTTGGGTTCAATTTAAATCTGGTGAAAATTCCAAATCAAACAACGAAATTGAAGTTTCGCTCACTGGAGTAAAAGTAAGTTCTCCAATTTTGGGCGTTATAATTCTTGTTCTATCGCTAGCTTTTTTCTATCTATATTTACGCTATGTGTACCCTGTTACCGAAGTTTTTTGAAATCTGTTTCAGGGGATTTTCTGCGGAGAACAACTAAAGAATTGAAATATATAATAGCCCTATTCCTGACCTTAAATTCTATTCCAGTTTTCGCTTGTACTTTGAACACGGTGAATTCACCCCAGGTCATGTTCGACAAGAAGAGATTGGGCCAGCCTGGCTGGGCTCCTTGCCATGGCACATAACTTGAAACTTTAAGTTTTTACCAACATTCACAGTTGCCCAATCCCATCATGTCGACCATTTTTTGCCCCGAGCTGAAGCTGTCAAAGATGATTCCCATCCCCCATAGATTAAGAGGAATCAATGAAATGCCCTAGGTTTCACCAACTCAACCGCAGTCTCGATGTCATCCGACTGCTGCCCTCGCTGACGCAATGACAATAGGCTAGCGCTAACCTCTTCAATAAACACCCGTTTTACCAGAATCGAATACGATTCGTTCACGCGTTGTAATTTACCCACCACGCATAGATAAGGTTGTTGATCTATCTGCTGATGGAAGCGCATATAAGCCTGCGGCGTGAAGGCCAGGTTGATAAAGCCTCTTTCATCTTCGAGCGTCACAAACACCATGCCCTTGGCGGAACCCGGCGACTGCTTCACCAGCACCATACCGAATACGAAAACATCGGTGTTTGCGGCCATTTCAATTAAATCGGCGGATACCGTCAGTTTTTGCCTATCCAGCTTATATGGCCATTGCTGTAATTTGATGACCGACACAGGATGATCGACGAGGCTGGTTTTGAAAGCCCTGAAATCTTTTTGAATACGCTCTAGCGACTGTTCGGGTTGCCAGTCGATACCATCTTCCTGAAAATCCACCATGGTTTTATAGGGTGCCGCTTCCGCCTGCCATAAAACCTCGGCGCGTGTCTGATCCAGCTGCCGGAAAATATCGCTGGCTGCCAGTGCCGTCATATCATCGCGTGGTAGATCAACACTTTGCGCAAATGATTCATAGCTATTCCAGTCACCACTTTGCTCGCGCACCTGCAATAACTGTTCGGCGCTTGATTTCGACAAACCATTAATCAGGCGAAACCCCAGACGGATGGCATAGTCTGACTTGCCGGGGGATCTCTCTAGCGCATGATCCCATTGCGATCGGTTCAGGTTTAAAGGCAGCACTCGCACCCCTTCGCGTTGTGCGCTTTGCAATAGCGCATGCGGAGAATAAAATCCCATTGGTTGCGAGTTTAATACCGAACTATAAAATGCCGCCGGGTAGTGACATTTCAGATAACAGGAGGCATAAGCAATCAGCGAAAACGATACCGCATGCGATTCGGGAAAGCCATACTCAGCAAAGCCCTCCATCTGACCGAGTATCTGTTCGGCAAACTCGGCTTCGATACCATTTTGTTTCATACCCTGCTGAAGCTTCTGTAATATCGGATTCATGTCTCGATTGAAATCCTTAATCCCCCAGGCTCCGATTTTCTTTCGCAATTCATTCGCCTCGCCTGCGCTAAAGTTACCAACCGCGATGGCAATACGCATTGCCTGCTCCTGAAAAATGGCAATCCCCAAAGTACGCCTGAGGATTGGTTCGAGTCGTTTGTCGGGGTAAGTCACTGGCTCGAGTCCTTCGCGCCGAGCCAGGAAGGGATGAATCACCTTACCCTGAATTGGCCCCGGTCGGATGATCGCCACTTCGATTACCAGATCATAGAAACAGGCCGGTTTAAGCCTCGGAAGCATCGACATTTGTGCGCGTGACTCGATCTGAAACGTACCGACCGTATCGGCTTTCTGAATCATCGCGTAGGTTGGCTTATCATCATCAGGAATGCTATGCAACTGCAGGGTTTTGCCATAATAATACGCCACATAATCGAAACATTTTCGGATCGCGCTCAACATGCCGAGGCTTAACACGTCGATTTTAAAAAAGCCCAGCGCTTCGATATCTTCCTTACACCATTGCACCACGCTCCGCCCCTCCATACTGGCTGGCTCCTGCGCTAACAGGCAGTTCAGCGATTTATCGGCGAGCATAAAACCACCCGAATGAATACCCAGATGTCGGGGAAAGCCATGCAGCTTTTCACTTAGCTGCATCCACAGCTTCCAGCGCACAGGTTTATCGTCAGAGTGCTGGTACTCATCCTTTAACGTGCCGAGAATAATTTCCTTATCGGCACCCCGAAAATAACGGCTGCTGGCCATTTTCGACACCTGGCTTAATAACTCGTCATTCACCCCCAGCGCCTTACCCACGGTGCGTAAAGCGCCCTTACCTCTAAAAGTCACCACATTCGCAACCATTGCAGCGCGGTCACGTCCATATCGACGATAGATATACTGGATTACCTCCTCGCGTCGCTCATGCTCGAAATCAACATCGATATCGGGTGGGTCGCCGCGCTCCATGCTGACAAATCGCTCAAACAACAAATCGAACTGATCCGGGTTGACCGAGGTGATGCCGAGTACAAAACACACGCTAGAGTTGGCCGCCGAGCCCCGACCCTGGCATAGAACTTTCTGTTCCCTCGCCCAGCGCACAATATCCCAGACGGTTAAAAAGTAATCGGCGAATTTCAGTTGTTTGATTAAATCCAGCTCGTGGTTTACCTGATCGAGAATTTTCTGTGCAGGATTCTGCCCGAATCTCTCAACCAAACCCTGCTTCACTAGTTCGAATAAATACGATTGAGCATTATGATCTGGCGGAATCATTTCCTTCGGATAGTGATAATGCAACTGGTCGAGATCAAACACACAGGATTGATTCAATTCAGCCGACAAACAAAGTGCTTTTTTGTAACCGGGTATATCGGCGAATAATTTTTGCAGATCCTGCTCGGTATGCAAGCAACGCTCACTGTTCGGAAACATGTAGGCCTGGACGGACTCTAGCACCCGGTTAGTTCGAATCGATTGCAATAAATCACTCATACACTTTTGTGAGCGCGTATGAAAAAATACATCCTGCGAAAGGACATAATCAAGATTATATTGTCGGGCTATATCGAGTACTGGATTGATCCAGCGGTCTTCAGCCGGGTGCAGATGCCGACTAATCGCGAGATAGTAATCACCATTGAACAATGCCTTTAATGCACCATAGTCGGTATTGTTTTGCTCAGTACGAATCAGGCCACGCATCGGTTGAATCGCGAACAACCCGCTGACATCGCTATTCAATAAATAATCGAACGGTATGTTGGCGTTATTTTTTCCATCACGATGCGCATAAGTCAAAAGCCTGTTGAGGTTGGTATAGCCATGCTGATCACGCGCGATCAACACCAATGTCTGTTGCAGAAAAACAGGTTGATGGTGATCTATGTTTAAATGTATTTCAGCACCATAATTCAGCTTTAAACCGTTATGCTGGCCCTGTTTTTTCAAATAGTCGAGTTCACGGTAACTACGCGCTAGCCCGTAACCACCATCAAAATCATTAATACACAATGATTGATAGCCAAGAAAATTAGCGCGTTCGACCAATTCCCGTGGATGCGAGGCACCCTGTAAAAAACTGAAGTTGGTTTTACAAAGCCATTCGTTAAAACCCGAAAATAAGCACTGTTTGACGTTCATCCATGCAACCCCGTCTCAACAGTACTCGCCCTGCTTAAACCAGCGCCCATTAAAATCTCTGTAAACCCAGCTAGCAGCACCGCGTGGATTTTTTAAAACATAGTAATCGCGATTGCTGGCCCGAGTGTCATCGACTTGCCACCAATGGTTGCTACAGCGCTCAAGGAAAGTAAACTGACCGACTATCGGTGCCTCAATTTCATCTACCGACTGGTAATAAAATAAAGGCCGTTGTAATGACTGAGAAGTCCATTGTATTTGGCCAGAATCATCATCGCCCTTTTCGTATAGTGGCGAAACACTAAAACACTGCTCTGGAAAAAAACTACGTGCAGAACAATAACTATCTAATGTAACCGGCAACTTGTTTTGCAGGTTTAATATATCTTCATGCGCTATATCCGCGGCGTCATGGCCAAACAAATCCCAGATCACCGGGGGGAGACTAAAGCGCTCACAGACTTCAATGCGCCAGGCCAGCAATGGCATAGTCTCCGGTAAATCCAGATCACTGTCGCGCGCCTGCAAATCACGCACTAAATCATCGTAGATATACCGAGCCTGATACAACGCGGTTTTAAACCCGGGTTGATCGCGATGCAGGGAGTAAGGGTGTCGAAAAGATAGTTCGACTTCGACAAGCTGATGATTAAACAACCTGATTTGCCAGACCATGCGATTAATATGCTCCTGTTCGTCCTGCACAAACAACTCGCATAAGCGCTGCAAATCCTCGCGTAATAATAGTTCCACAACCTGCCACTGGTTAACTGGATATTCCAGATCACGATCTACCCATGGGCGCAGAGGCTGATCAACACTGATCCAGGGGAAGCCCTGCAATGCGCTGCTCTGCTGCATAGTCCAGCGCCTGACGCTTGCCAGCCAGCTACCAAAGCGACGCGAGAAAACCTGATAATCCATTCCCGGCAACTGAAACAGTCCGGAAAAACCAGTTCGACCAATAAAGCGCTTAAACTGCGCCTGCTTGGAGCGAAACCGATCAGCCTTAAACCCTTTGGCCTGAGTAGACTCAAAATGTGCGGTCAGTATTTCCTGATTAGCAAACCATGTGTGCCAGTCCAGCGATTGATAAATATTCTGATGTAAGCGACTCTGTAAAAAATAAATGCCGGATGATTTCTGCTCGATCTGATAGGCCAGATAAATCAGGCATTGCCAGGGATGACAGCCAAACACAGCGATAAAACCCTCACCATAATAATGCGCTAAAATCGGGACAAACAATGCCTCATAATCGCATTGAGATTTATTTTTTTGCACAGTCCAGAATGCCTCGCAGTCCTGCACTCGATTTAACACGATTTGCTCGGACCATTGCATAGCGACTGGCGACAACGCGAACGGGTTTTCAATCGCTTGCTCGGCATAAATTGCCACATATGCGGGAAAGCCATCAAATTCATTAAGTTGGATAACCTGAGAATTAAAACCCATACCCGTCTTACCCCTTCTCACTAAACAACATCGTTTCGGGGATGGTGACTTTCCTGCTTTGCGAACCTTTAATCACCTGTATCGAAAACCGCCCCTGCTTTTCCTGCCAGGTATTGATACGCAAACTGGCATAGGCATTACCCTGCTTCGGGCTTAAAAAATAATGCCGGATTAAAAAAATAATTTGTTGCTGCTTGCGAGCCTGTCGGGAGACAAAGGCCAGGTCACCCGCGCTGAATTTTTTGGGCGAATCGATGATGATGCGTTTGAAGGTGTCCTCCAGAAACAACGGTCTTAATTCCGTAACCGGGTTAGCCGAACAGGCAAAAAATAGACGTTGCAAATCGACACCATGGCTAATCCAGCTCGCCGCAAAAACCGCCAGACCATGATGATGATAAATCCAGACGCTGGCGGGTATTTTTTGCTTTAAAAATTGCAACGGAATAAGGCGACCGTTTAACCCAGGCGGAATTCCCCACTCAACTAAATCCCCCGGTTTAATCGCCGCAAACAATTCATCCAGCGCATCTATACCCGAATATAACTCGGACTGAAAGTGCTGCGAAGACTGTAGCTGTCGAGCCGAAACCAGTTGTCGGTTTAAATCGGAGTCGGCAAATTGCGCAGGGATTGAGGCCATGGTATGCGCGGCAAAATTTAAGGCCTTTCTAAAAATAGTGATTTTTTATCGAGATCAAGAAAGCACCGCACGGAGAACCGCAATGTACATAAAGTACATGAGGATTCGAGTACGGAGCTGACGCGGATATCGAGAAAAAAGCGCATTTTTAGAGATGTCCTTTAAGTTTTGCGGATAACGCCGACTAACTTGCCGATGATTTGCAGATTCTGTGCAGGTACTTCGCGAACAGGGAATTCAGGATTTGACGGTAAAAGCTGAAAAGCATCGCCAACCAGCTTAATCCGCTTCAGGGTGATTTCATCGTCGATCCGAACGGCTAGAATATCGCCCTTATTGGCGTCTTTCTGTAACTTGATCATGGCAATATCGCCATCGGCAATCGAATCACCGGTCATGCTTTCACCGCTCACCCGGATGCCGCGAATATCACCACCACCGAAGAAATTGTGATCCACTGAAAACGACTCGCTAGTCTCGTCAAACACCGGCATTGGCGCACCGGCAGATATCTTCGCGACTAGCATAAAGCCCGGTTGAGATGCTCTAGACTCTTCCGCCAGAAAATAATCCGAAACCCGTTGTTCTCGCTGTTTGATAAAGCCTTTTTTCTCCAGCGCCTTTAAATGAAAACGTGCAGTCGTGTGCTTAAAGCCGAAATGGCTGGCAATTTCACGCAGCGACGGGAAAGGCAAACCCTGCTCCAGCACCTGGCGGGTATAGTCGTAAACCTGTTGTTGGATAGTAGTAAG
>JAUVCH010000071.1 GCA_030595795.1 Gammaproteobacteria bacterium | reverse complement strand
GACCTTCCTCTGGTCTATCGGTTACATCAATACAATCGATGCGGAAATGTATCGCGTGATCTGGTGGGCGATGGGACATTCATCGCAGCAGATTAACGTCGCCGCTCATGTCTCGGTGTGGTATTTAATCGTGGGACTTCTGTTTGGTGCCCGACCCATGTCGGAAAAAGTGAGTCGTTCCGCGTTTCTGCTGTATATCCTCTTCCTGCAACTGGCGAGTGCACACCATATACTGGTTGATCCAGGTATGAGCTCTGAATGGAAGATCTTCAATACCAGCTATGCCATGTACCTCGCGGTATTGGCGAGCTTGATCCACGGACTGACTGTACCTGGTTCGATGGAGGTCGCACAGCGCGCAAAGGGCTACACCAAAGGACTGTTCGAATGGCTACGCAAGGCACCCTGGGGTAATCCGGTATTCTCGGGTTTCTTTTTCTCACTCATCATATTTGGCTTCATCGGTGGTATCACCGGCGTGGTCATGGGAACCGAGCAGATTAATCTGATCATCCATAACACTATCTATGTACCGGCGCACTTTCACGCGACAGTGGCGGTCGGTACGACACTGGCATTTATGGCGCTAACCTATTTGCTAATTCCGGTGTTATTCAGACGTGCATTGTTCCTGCTCTGGGTCGCGAAGATGCAGCCTTATGTGTTCTCGGCCGGGATGACGCTGATGATTCTGTTCATGCTCGGCGCGGGTACACTCGGTGTATCCAGACGCCACTGGGATATGGACTTCACTGGTGCAATGCTGAGCTTCGAATATCCAGGAACAGCCTATACGATGATGGCAGTTGCCGGAGTTGGTGGTGTGCTGTCCGTCCTCGGCGGTGCGATGTTTATAATCGTAACTGTCGGATCGTTGCTATTCGGTAAAAAGCTCGACGAAGCAGCGGGCCTGTTGCAGAGTTTCGGCGTACCGATGTCGTCTGCTTCCTACAATGTTGAACAACCCGAGCGCTTAATGATGGCTCCGAAGCTGGCAGTTGAAGAGCACGGTTCAGGCGGATTCGAAGCACCGGGAACCTTTGTTCTGGCGATGGCCCTGTTGGTGTGCTTTGTCGTCTACTACTTTATCAACTGGGATTACCTGGCATCGGTTTGGCCGATTAGTTAGGTCGTAATGAAGCAACTACTGTCGCAGCAACGTGGCAGTAGTTGCTATTAACTGATGAGGACGCGGTAAACTTATATGTTCAGTCAGATATCTAATTTATTAAAACTACGCATTGGCGTCATTATGATGTTTACTGCGCTTACTGCCATGGTGGTGACACCCGGTCAGCAGCCCGGCGGATTCGAGGTCTTTGTGCTGGCATTTGCGGTACTGATTTCGGCCGGTAGCGCCGGTGCGTTCAACCAGTATTTTGAAGTCGATTTAGATCGCAAGATGCCGCGTACCTGTAACCGTCCCTTCGTTACCGGCTATTTTCACAAAGGCCCGCTTTGGCTGGGCATCATATTGTTGCTATTGATGGTGGGCGTCGCCTCTTCCGCGCTAGTGTTAAATGAAATGGCTGCTCTTTTTATTTTCCTCGGTGCATTTTTCTACGCCGTCGTCTACACCGTATGGTTGAAACGGCGCTCATGGATGAATATTGTTATAGGCGGTGCTTCTGGGAGCTTTGCAGTACTGGCGGGAGCTGCGGCGGTTGACCCGAGCTTGAGTCCTGTGCCAATAATGCTCGCACTGGTTTTGTTCTTCTGGACCCCTTCGCATTTCTGGAGCCTGGCTATCGCGAAGCATAAGGATTATGCCCGGGCTGGCGTACCCATGTTGCCGGTTGTTTTGGGTAACAAGCGGACAGCCGTTGTGGTGATGGCGAATACTCTGATTTTGGTAGGGATTTCGGTATTGCCGTTCTTTTATGGGTTGAGCTGGATATACCTCGCGTCCGCTTTAGTGGGCGGTGGATATTTCATTTTTCACAACTATTTAATGATCCTGGACCCCAGTCCTAAAGTTGCGATGAAGAGCTTTTTTGCTTCATTACTACAGTTAGTGCTGTTACTGGTGGGTGCCGTGCTTGATGTTTATTTGCTGGGATAATATTCGCAGGAATCCTAACCGGTTATTCTTTTTGATATGTGGTTTCTTGCTACAGGCTCTCGCTACTTCCGTCTACGCTACTACACAAAGCTCCCCCGAATCAGGTTTCGATTATGATCGTGCACTTGAAATAAGCCAGGCGGCAATTGGCGAGCAGGTAGCAAACCATCAATTTATCGATGCCGAAGGCAATGTCGTTACGATGGATGACTTTCGTGGCAGACCCCTGGTATTGAGTATGGTTTATACCAGTTGTTATCAGATATGCCCGATGACAACCCGGCACCTGTCAACGATAGTTGAGAAGGCGCGGAAAGCGCTGGATGATGATAGTTTTGCTGTCGCAGTCGTCGGTTTTGATAGCCAGTCCGATACGCCCGAGGCGATGCAATACTTTGCTAACAAGCAGGGTATTAGCGACAAGGGCTGGAATTTGCTGAGTACCTCGCAGGCAGTTGTTGAGGCATTGTCAAAAGACCTGGGCTTTCAGTATTTCGCCTCATCGAATGGCTTCGATCATCTCATCCAGGCAACCATAATCGACGCCGAAGGTAAGGTATATCGGCAGGTATATGGGCAGGTATTCGATACGCCTTTGCTGGTCGATCCCCTGATAGAGCTGGTACTCGGGCGTTCACCACCAGAGCAATCCCTGTTAGATAATCTGACCAGTAGAATAAAGTTGTTTTGTACGACTTATGATCCGGTTCGAGATGGTTACTTTTTTGACTATTCGTTATTTATTGGGCTCTTTATCGGTGGTTCGATCATTATCTTCATGGGGTTTATCGTAGTTCGTGGGTTACAAAATTGTAAACCTTGCTGATTTGACATTAATCAGATCAGATAACCGCAGGTTCGGTTAAAGTTTAATTTCTGTTGGTATTTCAATTTATACTTAATTATGTCTACTCCGTGTTAGTCAATCCCATAAAGCGAGCGTATCTCGCTCTCGAATCCTGGTTCAACCTTTCATTTGGTACCGAGTGGAATCCGCTGTATCACCTCGGCACGCTTTCATTTTTCCTGTTCTGGGTGATTCTGGTCAGCGGGATTTATCTCTTCGTACCTTTCCATGGCAGCCTGGCCGGCGCACACGCCTCGGTGGAATACATCACCAACGATCAGTGGTATATCGGAGGTATCATGCGCAGCTTGCATCGCTATGCCTCGGATGCCGTGGTAATTACCATTTTGTTGCATATGTTCAAGGAATTTGCGTCGGGACGCTTTCGTGGCTTCCGCTGGTTTTCCTGGGTTACCGGCATACCCAATCTGTGGATGGTAGTCACTATCGGCGTAACCGGATATTGGCTGGTGTGGGACGAGTTGGCGCAATATATTGCAATAGGTTCGGCAAGGCTAATGGATGCCGTGCCGATATTTTCGGGTGCAATGACACGCAATTTCGTTTCCGGTGAAATGACCGACCGCTTTTTTATCCTGATCGAATTTTTGCACCTATTGGGTCAGCCGATGTTACTGGTGTTCATGTTGTGGTTGCATGTTAAACGCCTGTCTAATGTAGAAATCAATCCGCCACGGGGCCTGGCGATGGGAACTTTCTTTGCGCTCCTGGTTCTGTCGCTGGTGGCTCCGGCTGTCAGCCATGCACCGGCGAATCTAAGTACGGTGCCGCAGGTGCTACACATCGACTGGTTCTATCTGAATGTTTATCCCTTACTCGAATACTGGCCCGAAGAGCAGGTCTGGATGCTGACGACCGGTATTACTGTTCTATTAATGATGCTGCCGTGGTTGCTGCCGAAGAAGGACGAACCTATAGCAGTGGTTGACCTCGATCACTGCAACGGCTGTGGTCTGTGCTTTGACGATTGTCCGTTTGATGCAATCACGGTTCAGCCACGAACCGATGGTGCGCGATTCGAGCATGAAGTGGTGGTCGACCCCTCGCTCTGCGGCGCCTGTGGAATATGTGCGGGATCCTGTCCCGCATCTAATCCATTCAGGACTACTGGCGGGGAGCTAAAGACTGGGATCGACATGCCGCAGTTATCGGTCGATGAGATGCGCAGGCTGACCCGAGAAACTATTGACGAAATGGACGGGGAATTAAAAATTCTCGTATTTGGTTGTGAGCACGGGCTTGATGTTAAGCGACTTGAGGGTAAAGATACTCGGGGCGTCAAGCTCATCTGTAGCGGTATGTTGCCGCCGACACTGGTTGAATATGCGTTTAAGCAGGGTGCGGATGGCGTCATGGTAACCGGTTGCCGTCAGAATGACTGCTTTTATCGTTTTGGCAACCAGTGGATCAAAGAGCGGTTTGATGGAGACCGTAAGCCGATTTTACGTGCCAGGGCAGACCGGAACCGCCTTCGGGTTCACGGTGCTGCCGAAACGGACAGGAGCTCAGTCGAAAAAGACCTGGATGATTTCCGGGTGCGACTAAGAGCATTAAATGAAGCCATTGCGGATGAATAAGTTAATACGATACCTGCTGCAGGCTTTCAACTACAGCCTGTTCATGGCAATGGTCTGGTATTTCGCTACCTCCCCTTCGATCCAGCTAATTGCCGATGACGAGGCTATGATAACCATCGCTTTCGCACATGCGGGTGAACTGCGCGAACCCTGTCGCAAGCTCAGTGCGGAAGAGCTCGCGCAACTAGCACCCAACATGCGCAAGCTAGAGGACTGCCCACGCGAACGCTCTCCGGTTACGATTGAGGCCTATCTTGATGGGGGCTCGATATACAACGAAACATTGCAACCCCCGGGTCTATTCGGGGATGGCGGTGTCGACGTTTATTTCAGCAGTAAAATATCCGCTGGCAGCCACCGACTGACATTGAAAATGAATGATAGTCTGCGTATAAAAGAGTTTAATCATAACCTCGACCAGCAAGTAACAATAGATCCTGCCCAAGTATTATTGGTTGATTTCGACTCTCGATATGGCTTTATCGTAAAATGAAGAACCGAATTAGACGCAATATAATGTCACCTAACCTTTAGCATACCAGCCGTTATCGACATACAGTGCATTCCCGGTAATAAAGCTGGCCTCGTCCGAGGCCAGAAATACCACTGCTGAAGCTACTTCTTCGGGTTCACAAATACGACCCTGGGCATCGGCTAATGCACCGTCTTCCCATTCCTGGCCCGCATCGTCGAGTTCGCTGATTTCGCGCAAACCATGCGCAGTTTTGACAAATGCCGGGCATACCGCGTTGCAGCGAATACCCTTGTCTCGATATTCGGCTGAAATTGTGCGTGCCAACTGAAGTACCGCGCCCTTGGTCATACAGTAAAGCGATTCAAGTGGATAGCCGAGTTCGGACGCAATCGATCCGGTGATCACAATCGAACCGCCACCGTTATCGCTCATTTCTTTAACCGCACGACGACAGACCAGGAAGGCGGAACGTACATTTATATCCATCAATCGGTCATAGTCCTGCTCGGTGGATTCGTGTAATGGTTTTACAGTAATGGTTCCGGCGTGATTAAACAGCACGTTATAAGACCCGAAAACTTCATTCACTCGGTCGAAGGCTGCATCCACCTGTACGGCTTTGGAAACGTCGGTCTGAATAAATTCAGCTGTACCGCCCTTCGCCCGGATCATTTGCACCGTTTCTTCTCCAGCTTCCTGCTGGATATCCAGGATGGCGACCGTCGCACCCTCGTCGGCGAAGGCTAATGAAGCGGCGCGTCCCATTCCGGCTGCTCCGCCGGTGATGACGGCGATTTTACCTGCCAGGCGGCCTGATTTTTTACTGTCGTTAGTCATGTTTGTTAAACCTCGTTTAATTTAATGGCATTGCTATGAGCGCACAGTTTTAATTTTCTGGAAAAAGATCGAAAAAAGTTCCTGCTGTGAAGAAATGTTTAATTTCGCGTAAACATTTTTCCGGTGGATTCGTACCGTGCCTACGGTTATGCCCAGACTGTTGGCGATCGAGTCTGAGGAATGTCCTTCGAGAACCTGGGCCACTACCTGGGTTTCTCTCGGCGTTATGCGCGGGCTAAAAAGCGCGTTAACTGTATTCTCGATTATTGTTCGCTTTTCTCCGGATTCCGGATCCGAAAAATCGTTTTTGAACTTAGTGTGGGCATCTACCCAGTGGCGTTGAGCCAGACTGTTTACGATTGGTGCAACACTGGCGAGCAAACGAAATTCTCGCGCCGAGAATCGCGAGCTATTATCCGAACGCATGAGCGAAATCGTCATTGCTACGCTATTAGGCAGATAGGCTGTATAACAGATTTCTTCGGCTAATCCGGTTTGCACGTAGTAGGATCGGTAATATTCACTTTGATAAAATCGGTCAGGTGCTATATCGCCTAGCCGGTATAACCCCGAACCCACCTTGCGGCCACAGGCTTTAAAAAATGGATCGAGCAGATAGGGTCCTTTCAAATAGTCTTCGACAAAGACGACGCGCATTTCCGGTGAAAATGTATGGGACAGACAGACCGGCATCTCGTTTTCGTGATAAGCAAAAGCAACCAGATAATCGAAATCTGTGATTGATTTGAGTGCGTTGACGAGGCTGTCGGAGAATTCCTCTGTACCAATGGTGTCAATGCATTGGGATACCAATGATATCCAGGCGTCATTCCCCAGGTCGATCTTTTTCGCCCGCCTGGGACTAGTCGCCATTACTTTATTTTCCCCTGAAAGATTCAGCACGCATCTAATACTAATTATTGGCTTTTATGGTATATACCCTGGATTGAACAAATGGTGTACATTTATTCAATTTGCATGGTAGTATATTTACCATACATAACTCAAGAATAAATTACAAAGACTAAATAATGAGCTCGCAGAGGAATCAAGTTGTCCGTTCAATCTAGTAATACTCAAGAGATTGATATCGAGTTTCGTGCTGTCAGCAAACGTTTTGAGGACGTTGTGGCGGTCGAAAATGTCTCGCTTACTGTCGCACGCGGAGCCTTCTTCAGTTTCCTGGGCCCTTCCGGCTGCGGCAAAACGACCTCACTACGGTTAATCGCAGGCTTTGATCAACCCACTGAAGGCGAAGTCTTCATTGGCGGTAACTCTGTCGTTGGCGTCCCTTCGCATAAGCGACCGGTTAACATGGTCTTCCAGCAATATGCGTTATTCCCGCATATGGACGTTGCCGCCAATATTGGTTATGGCTTACGCCAGAGAAACCCAAAGCCGGGCAAGGCCGATATTACTAAAAGAGTCGATGAGACTCTGGAGATGGTGCGTCTGGGTGGCTACGGCAAACGAAAAGTCTGGGAATTATCCGGTGGACAGCAGCAGCGGGTAGCCCTGGCGCGTGCGCTAATCAATCGCCCCACCTGCTTGTTACTTGATGAGCCCCTGGCGGCACTGGATCGCAAGCTGCGTCGCGAAATGCAGATCGAACTGCAAACCTTGCAACGCGATGTTGGTATTACCTTTATACTGGTGACTCATGATCAGGAAGAGGCGCTGTCCATGAGCGATACCATCTGCATTATGCGTGAGGGAAAAATTATTCAATCCGGCAGCCCGCGTGAGCTATACGATGAGCCGGTTAGCAAATATGTCGCCGATTTTGTTGGTAAGACTAATTTTTTCAGTGGCGAAGTCGTTGATAGCAATGGATCGAGCGTGTCGGTTAAATCAGTATCGGGTCAGGTTTTCGTCGGGCTTCAGGCGAAAGGTGCAGTACCTCTGGCGAAAAAAAGTAAAGCCAGCATAGCCGTTCGACCGGAAATGATCTCTATCTCTGCCGCCGATGAAACAACTCAAAATTCAGACATCGTCATCCAGGGACGAGTGATGAACAGGATATTTCTGGGTGAACACTCGGAATATTTGATAGCAACCGAGGGATTCGGTGATGTACTAGTGTTAACTCCAAAGGTATTAGAAAGCCACAGTAAGGGTTTTGCACCGGGCGACCAGGTCTCCATTAGCTGGGGGCCAGAAGCAGCACTAGTACTTGGAGATACTTAGGGAGCCACTGATCAAGTCATGAACGAACATCTTGCGTCCATAACACTCAATATCTGCGTTGTGAAACTTACCAATAGCTGTGCTATTACTTGCGTTCCTCGCCTTGATCTTGATCATTTTGAATCACAATCTGATTCGCTCAGACCTGATCAGTGGCTCCCAGAGACTGTATTGTAAATCCGGCAATCACAGTCTTTATTAACCTAACGGATCGACCGAAGAGGAGAATAAAATGAGTAAAAATGATGATAACAAACCAATAAGCGCTAAGAAATTCATGCAGGAGCTGCGTCGCTATGAAAAGGGCTCGGTAACGCGTCGACATTTTCTGGGTGTGACTGGTCTCGGTACCGCTATGGCCGTAATGGGCACCGCAGTACCTTCACTATGGTCCGGTAAGGCTAACGCTTTCGGCGAGGTCGGCGATCGGTTAGTATTTTCAACCTGGCCGAACTACTGGAACCAGGTCAATCTGGATGAATTTACCGAAATGACGGGTGTTCAAATCCAGATCAATGCCTTTGGTTCAAACGAAGAAATGCTGGCGAAATTGCAGGCTGGTGGCACTGGTTGGGATGTTTTTGTACCAACCAACTACACCATCTCGAATTATGTCGAACTCGACCTGATTCAGGAACTGGATCTGTCGCGCATTCCAAATTACCAGGCCTCTGCGCACAATCCTAAATTCGCCGACCCAGCTACGGTTGACGGAAAAGTATATTGTGTGCCAAAGAACTGGGGAACCACTGGTTTTATTGTCAACAGCAAGGAAGTCAAGAGCGGGCCAAAATCCTGGAAAGACTTTTTCGATGTCACCATGGGCGCTGCATCAGGGCACTCTATTGTGCATGATTACCAGCTGACCACTATCGGCGGTGCTTTATGCGCCCTGGGTTACTCGTTTAATTCTGTCGACGCCAAAGAACTGGGTGAAGCCGAAGCACTATTAATCAAGGCAAAACCACATCTGTTCGCGATAACTTCGGATTATCAACCAGGTATGCGTAGCGGTGATGCATGGTTGTCGATTTGCTGGAATGGCGATGGCACTCAGTTGAAAAACGATATGCCAGAGATGGAATATGTGATTGCTTCAGACGGTGGTGAAATCTGGTCGGACTTCTACGCGATTCCAAAGGATGCACCGCATCAGGAAGCTGCGTATGCGTTCCTCAACTACATGCAGGACCCTTATGTTCAGGCTCGTGATGCAGCGGTTCATGGCTATGCGCCTACGGATGCTCGTGCGATTGCTTTACAACCTGACTCACTGGGCAGCGATCCAATTCTACACCCTGCGCTGGACTTGATGAACGGTCTGGAGTTTGGTGCAGCACAGACGTTGACTGACCCGATCCGTGCCGAAGTTATGGCGCGTTTCAAATCAGCCTAGATAGCAAGTAGTACTTAATGATGGATAACGATGAAAGAAGATAGTCAATCGAACCGCTGGCTTACGGCCGCTTTATTAGCGCCGACTTCATTGTGGTTTCTGGTGATGCTGATCTTTCCTCTCATCGTTATCCTCGTTTTCAGTTTTGGCGAACGTGCAGCGGTAGGTGGGTACGCCGGCGGTTTTACCTTCGAACAGTATGCGAATCTTCCTTCGCGACTGAAGGCTTTCCAGAACACAATGATAATCGCCCCTGCTGGGACTCTGCTGTGCCTGTTAGTGGCTTATCCGTTGGCTTACTTTTTAGCGGTTAAAGTCAGCCGACAATACAAACTTATTTTGCTGGTGCTGGTTATCGTTCCATTCTGGACCAGCCTGCTAGTACGCACCTATGCCTGGATTTTTATTCTGGGTGGGCGCGGTATTCCAACTTTGCTTGAATTTATCGGCTTCGAAGGCGTGCGCCTGATCAACACGCAAGGAGCGGTGCTGGTTGGCATCGTCTATGGCTATTTGCCGTTAATGGTATTCCCTCTATTTGTTTCGCTGGAAAAACTCGATAAGACTTTGCTGGAAGCTTCCAGCGATCTCGGCGGATCGCCGTTCAAAACTTTCTTACAGGTTACCCTGCCGCTATCGATGCCCGGTATCGCGACGGGTTGTATGCTGGTGTTTATCCTGTTGATGGGAGAATTTCTAATCCCCGCTTTCCTCGGCGGCGGAAAGGTGTTCTTCATCGGCAACGCGCTAGTCGATTTATTTCTGCAATCGCGCAACTGGCCGTTTGGTGCAGCTGTTTCGGTTACTCTGGTCGCCATTATGCTGATTACCGTCAGCCTGTATATGCGGCTAACCATGGGCGGTAAATCCGGCCGTGACCAATCTTTGATGTAGACAGAATTATGACGATGCGAATTTATGCCATTGCTGTCTTCCTGTTTCTCTATGTACCGATCGGTATCATCGTTTTGTTCAGTTTTAATGCTGGCCGACACGCCAGCGAATTGCGCGGCTTATCAGTGCAGTGGTATGGCAAAGCCCTGTCAAATGCATTCGTTGGGGATGCCTTTTTCACTAGCCTGACAATTGCATTATCCGTGGCTGTTTTATCCAGTTTGATGGGGACAACGGCTGCCCTGGCGCTACAGCGTATGAAGGGGAAAATGCGAGTCCTGTTTGATGGTTTAATTTACGTCTCGGTCATGGTGCCTGGCATTGTTATTGGCATCGCGACCCTGGTTGCTCTGGTGACGGTGTTTGATTTTCTCAATCCTCTACTGGCCGCGTTATGGCCGGAAGGCATAAAGCCGCCAAAACTGAGTATGGGATACGCCTCGGTAATAGCGGCGCATACGTTATTTACCATGTCGCTGGTGATTATTCTGGTACGCGCTCGGATTGCGGGCATGGATCGCGCCTTGATCGAGGCCTCAATGGACCTGTATGCGACGCCCTGGCGTACCTTTTATCAGGTAACGTTGCCACAGATTTACCCGGCGATACTGGCAGGATTTCTGCTCAGTTTTACCTTCAGTTTCGACGACTTCATTATTTCGTTTTTCGTCGCAGGTGCGAACACTACCTTGCCTATTTATATTTTTGCTTCTATTCGCCGGGGCATCACACCAGAAGTGAATGCCATCGGTACGATGGTGCTTGCTGCATCTTTGTTTTTACTCATGGCAACGCAGTTCCTGCTTCGGAATAAAAAGAACCGGGGAACCTCTGAATAGAGATTCCCTGGCTGTCCACGGCTACATTATTCGCTAATAAATATCGTGCTGGGTATTGTATACAGTAAATTTCCCGGTCGGGGTCACCAGCCGCTTATCTTTGATAACATGTTTTAGCTTACGGGTTTTATCGTCCACGATAACGATGGCCGACTCCTGCTCTTTGCCGTTCCATACCGAGAACCAGACTTCATCACCCGCGAAGTTATATTCTGGTTGAACTACCCGCATGGATCCTTCACCAATTTCAGCCCAGCTGGCAATGGGAATTCTCTGATATTTTTTCTCTGGGTTCTTAATATCAAAAACCGCAACCGATTGAGATATCTTGGGATCGGGATTAAGCGGCGTATCTACCCAGAGGTTGTTCGACTTCGGGTGGGTTTTGAGGAATAGCGAACCACCTCCCTGGCCATTCAGTGTTCGAACGACCTGCCACGCCTTATCGCTTTTGGTATCGGTACTAATTAGCGAAATACTAGCATCTCCGAGGTGACTGGTAGCCCATACCGGCCCGAATTCCGGGTCTATGAAATTAGCACCCCTGCCCGGATGCGGGATTTTTCCGACATCAACGAGTTTAACGAGTTTCCTGTCTTTGGAATCGATGACGGCGATCTGGTTCGATTTATTTGCCGCCGACATAAAGTAGCGACGCGTACGTTCCCAACCGCCATCGTGCAGGAATAGCGCGGCATCGATGGTGGTTACTTTGAGATTGTCTAAATCACTGTAATCAACTAGCTTAACTTTTCCTGTTTCTTTCACGTTAATGATGAATTCAGGATGTTCATGCGAAGCCACGATGGCGGCTACACGAGGCTCGGGGTGGTATTCGGAAGTATCGACAGTCAACCCGCGAGTGGAAACTATTTTCGTTGGTTTGAGTGTTTCACCATCCATTATCACGAACTGTGGTGGCCAGTAGGCACCAGCGATAGCAAACTTGTCTTCGTAGCCTTTGTACTTAGAGGTTTCTACCGAGCGGGCTTCGAGGCCTATCTTGATCTCAGCAACGGTGTCGGGGGACTTCATCCACAGATCGATAAGATTAATTCTTGCGTCGCGCCCGATAACGTAGAGGTAGCGTCCCGATGCAGAAATTCGCGAAATATGTACTGCGTAGCCGGTTTTAATGACGGTTATAATATCTTTACTATCGCCATCAATCAGGGCTATTTCTCCAGCATCGCGCAGTGTAACCGATACAATATTGTCCAGGTTGTAATCGTTCTCCTGGCGCGTGGGTCTCTTATCTGCTGGGACTTTCACAACCCAGGTACCGAGCATTTCATTCATGCCCCACTCGGGTGGTACGGGAGGCTCGATTTGCAGATATTTTGCCATCAAATTGATATCCTGATCGTTCAATAATCCCGATGTTCCCCAATTAGGCATGCCAGCGGGAGATCCATATTTGATAAAGGTTTCCAGGTAGGCAGTTCCCACTTTTGTGGTGATATCGGTGGTCAGCGGCTTACCAGTTGCGCCCTTCCTGAGTACTCCATGACAACCAGCGCAACGTTGGAAGTAGATGTCTCTGGCTCGTTGTGACTCTGCTTCAGTTAGCTGAATTTGATTTTTTGGCGGTGTTTGAATATCCGGTGAAGTAACGCCAGAAGCGGCACCCTGATACATTGCCTCTACCGCTGCCAGAATTTTCTCGGCGACGGCGGAAATTTCCTCTCTCTCCCCGCCTAACGAAATGGCCTTCTGTGAACTGACACCCTTGCTGGCGAAGAAAGCGGCAAGATCTTCCACGTCAGTATCACCCATCGTGCTTGTCATTGGTGTCATGAATGGGTCTTTGCGCTCGCCCGACCGGAATGAATTGAGTTGTTTTACGAGATATTCGGCACTTTGCCCGGCCAGGTTGGGGTATTTCGGGTTCAGGCTGATACCGTCAGGCCCATGGCATCCAAAGCATGCGGATGCCCTTTGCTCTCCGGCTTTTATATCGGCAGCCCATGCTGAGGGAGTGAGGAAAATCGCAACCAGTACTAAAAAACTAATTCTGTGCAAACACATAGAGGTCTCCTCTTAAGTTAGAGTCATTTTTATATTGGTAGCGATCCTGTTATTCGTTGTTAGCTGAATCTGGTCGGGTCGCTATGGTGCTATTACAAAATATGCTTTCAATGACTTACCTGCCTTGATATATATCAAGGCAGGTACCGGTTAATTCGTTGCGAAATTCACTTCATAATTACTCTAACTAGAGGTATAAAGTCGGCATTGACTACCGATATTTCCTGCGATCTCGAATGGGGTGGCGAAATGAAAGTATCAATTGGCGACCAGGGTCTTGATACTGTTGAGAAGGATTACCAGCTTTATCTAAAATACAGCCATGACGCCAGGGTCTTTGAAAACACCCCGCATCTCGATACTCTGGACGAAAAAGGTGGTTGGCGTAAACTCTGGGTTAGAATGGTGGAAAAGAAGGGGTTTCCGATAACCCTGTAACAAATCCTTTAAACAGGCCTGGTAAAATGAAAAAAAAAATCTTGAACCAACCCCTTGGCGGAAATGAAATGCCCCGCTTTGGTGGCATAGCGACCATGATGCGATTGCCACAACAATCTAACACCGATGGACTGAATGCCTGTTTTGTCGGCGTGCCACTGGATACCGGCACTTCAAATCGCAGCGGGGCAAGATACGGGCCGCGAGAAATGCGAGCCGAATCTTGTTTGCTTCGACCCTATAATATGGCGACTCGTGCAGCACCCTTCGATACGCTCCAGGTTGCTGATATAGGCGATGTTGCGATTAATACTTTCAATCTGCAAAAGACCATCCCGATCATCGAACAGGCCTACGACGACATCATCAAAAACGGTTGTGCTCCCCTGACCATGGGCGGCGACCATACCATCGTGTTACCGATACTACGGGCCTTGAAAAAAAAGTATGGAAAAATTGGCGTCGTCCACGTCGATGCGCACGCCGATATCAACGACCACATGTTTGGAGAAGCTATCGCGCATGGAACTCCCTTCCGCCGGGCTATAGAAGAAGAATTGGTCGATCCAAAGAGAATGGTTCAAATTGGATTGCGAGGCACCGGATACGCGGCTGACGACTTCGACTGGCCACGTTCCCAGGGCGTACGTGTCGTTCAGGCAGAAGAATGCTGGTATAAATCGTTGGCACCGTTAATGGCAGAAGTACGCGAAGCCTTCGGGGCCGGACCGGTATATATATCATTCGACATTGATGGGCTCGAT
Source organism: Gammaproteobacteria bacterium (assembly GCA_030595795.1). Lineage (GTDB taxonomy): Bacteria > Pseudomonadota > Gammaproteobacteria. Next base: position 7,684 of record JAUVCH010000071.1, on the reverse strand, counting down.
CCAGCATTCGCGCCCGGCACCGGTACACCCGAAGTCGGTGGTTTATCTATCCATCAGGGCCTGGAAATAGTCAGAGGTTGTCGTGGTCTGGATGTCATCGGCGGCGACCTGGTGGAAGTATCGCCACCCTATGATACTTCTGGGAATACCGCCTTGACCGGTGCGACATTGCTTTATGAAATGTTGTGTGTGTTACCTGGGGTTGATTATCGGGATTAGGGGGAGGACTTGGTATGCTCGTCGAGACCAGACCCTATAGCTCGTGGATGGCAGGATAATTTGTCAGCTAAAGACTTTATTCGTAAGTCAGAATTAGACTATCTATACTAATGGTCTTTTTATAACCAACCCAGTCACAAGGAATTACTACCACTTTTAGAACCTCCAGAAATCTTATGGATTCAATGACGAACAATATACTCACAACCAAGCTGGAGGTGCCTAGTGCAACCGAGGGTATTCTTGAGCGCCAGCGATTATTTAAGCTACTTGGCAATCAAACACCAAAACCCCTGACACTGATTTCAGCACCAGCAGGATTTGGTAAGACTACACTGATGGCGAGTTGGCTGGAGCAGCACAAAGTACCAGCTGCCTGGCTATCGGTAGATGCTGAAGATAATGATCCGGCCCGATTTCTGGGTCATATAATTGCAACCATATCTCGGCATATAGTCGGTTTTGGCGAAGCTGAATTAGGTCTGTTTCAGACCGCTCAGACTCCTGCTCTGGAGGGGTTTTTACCCTCGCTAATCAATCAACTCAACATCAACAAACAACCTTTAGTGCTGGTGCTTGATGATTACCACTACATAGATCAGGAAATCGTTCATAAAGTCCTGCGCTTTTTGCTTGAGCATAGACCGGGGCACTTTTATCTCGCCATAACCAGTCGAACCGATCCGCCATTACCCTTGCCGCGCCTGCGTGTACGCGGGCAACTTGCAGAAATTCGCGAGAATGAACTCCGCTTTATCCAACAGGAGGCAGAAATACTGTTGAACCGGGTATTGCAACTCGATCTAGATGCAGCCGATATTTCTGTACTGGAGGAGCGTACCGAGGGGTGGATAGCTGGGCTACAACTGGCGGCACTATCACTACAAAATTCGACTGACAGCAGTGAGTTTATTCAGTCCTTTGCCGGAAACGATCGCTACATCATGGATTACCTGACTGAGGAAGTGCTCGAGAGGCAGAGCGAAGGGCGCAGGAAATTTTTATTGCAGACATCAATTCTGGAACGGCTCAACAGCAAATTGTGTGCGGCGGTTACCGGCATCGATAACTGCAATGAAATACTCGCCGAGCTCGAAAACGACCATATGTTTATCGTGCCGCTGGATAACCGACGCGAATGGTATCGCTATCATCATTTATTCGCCGACCTGCTGGGCACTCAACTCGAATTGAGCCATGCCCCAATAATCAACGATTTACACAACAGGGCCAGTCGATGGTACGCAGAACATGGCTATCTAAACGAAGCCATCCGCCATGCCCTCAGCGCCGAAAACTACGCCCAGGCCGCCGAGATGATCGAAATTCACGGCATGGATATTTTCCACCAGGGTCGGATTTCAACCTTACTCAACTGGTTCAACGCGCTTCCAGAGGAAGAGACCTGCAAAAACCCGAGGCGTCTGCTAATTTACGCATGGGCTTTATTTACCGGTACCGAACAATATGTCGGACCCTGGCTGGAAAAAGCCGAAGTACTACTGGATTCGCAATACAGCGATAGCTATTCACTGGCCGATCAGGACATGATCCGCGGGCAAATAATGATTCTGCGCGGTTTCATGGCAATGCATCAAGGTGAAACCTGGCAAACTATAGAACTCATCGAAAACGCGCAGCGTTACCTTACCGACGAATCGAATAGCCTCAGCCAGACTGCCACCAAGCTCCTGCTTGGCGCAGCCTACCTGTTTACCGGGCAAATCGACAGTGCCGAACGTACGCTAAAACAGGCCATTGAAGTGAGTTTGCAGCACAATAGTTTAATTGCCTATGTCCCCGCCGTGTGTTCATTGATTCGCCTGCGAACCAGGCAAGGCTATTTGAATGAGGCTATTTTAATATCTGAAAAAGCCGAGAAAACCCTGCTCAAACGGGGCTGGAGCAGCATGCCCGATACCGCCGCTTTATATTTTATTAAAGGCGATATATTGCACGAGTTAAGTTTTTTAAAGGATGCGAAACAGGCTTTCGAAAAAAGTATCGATCTAATCTCACCTGAAAGCTGGCAAACCATGCATAGCGGTATCCATTATTTGCGTTCGCTGTTGCACGTCACCCAGGGTAGCTATGACAAAGCCGCGCAAGACCTGGAAACCGCACGTGCTATCGATTACTGCGGCCAGTTATTCCGCTTTTACCCCGATGCTGCCTACTACAATGCTTTGATTGAATTTCGCCTGGGGAGTACCGCAGCGCTGGAGCAATGGGTGGACAACTGTGGTCTGAAGCCAGATAATGATATTGATCCACGTTTCGAATCCGAATACATGCTGCTGGTGCGGGCTTACCTGGTCAGACACCGGTACGACAAGGCGCTCAAATTATCATCCAGAATTCTACTCGAGGCCGAGCGCGGGAAACGCTTCGGCGTCGTAATCGAGGCAAGTATGCTCAGCGCCCTGGCACGACAGGGTCTGGGGCAAACCAAACAAGCCCTGGCCAGCCTGGATAGTGCCCTTGATTTAGCCGCACCACAGGGATATGTACGCCTGTTTATCGACGAAGGCTCCTATCTCAAGGCACTGCTACAACGCTTGCCAGCCAACCACATTCACAAAGATTACGTCAGGTTATTACTCGCAGCATTTCCCGAAGCAGTTAGTAATCAGGTAGCTAATAATAACACCGTCGGTCTGAGCGAACCCCTCAGCCCCAAGGAACTAAATACGCTGCGATTATTAGTGAGCGGATTAACCAATAAGGAGATCGCCGAAAAGGCCTTTGTTTCACCGAATACCGTGAAAACTCATATCAAGAAAATTTACGAAAAGATGGGGGTTAATAGTAGGGCACTGGCTGTTAACAGGGCTCGGGAGTTGGGGTTGGTTTGAGGGTGATTGTTGGGGTTTGGTTTTATTAATGATGTTTGGTTTTGGCTGAATGGGTGTTTGGGTTTAGTGTGCTGCTAACAGTGAGTCTGGATAGTGATAGATTGTATAATGCTGATTCGAGACATTCTCTAAAGTTTAAGCGATCGAGCGTACGAAGTGTAAACATAGTGTTAAGCGTCACAGGCAAAGATTTGTTATGGGACAATATTCTCATCACGTCCATTAGCAAATGTAATATTCGTTATTTCGTATTTTCCACGATTCGGGTAATACACCAGAGTTAATCTATTTACTGACCTATGGTCTGAATGTAAATGTCTAATTGCTCTAAATACACCATCATCTATTTTATCTGGATCAAGGCCGGAGGTTGTATTTTTGCGATCAGGTATAAAATTCAACTTAACCTCAATTCCATCTACTATCACTGTTTGGACGAGATCAACACAGATACCTTTAGGCCACAATTTACGCTTAATTAAGTCGATAGCATTAATAATTATGGGCCTTACTCTTGTCTTGTATTGGACTTCCCACTCCGGCGCTATTAGTAATACTATACTTGTTGCGATCAAGCCAATAGCTGACACTGATAGCTCTTTCTTTATGTGCCCACCTATAGCCAAACCATCTTCATTTTTCAACTCATTCACGAATTCTGAATCGTTGTAATTTGGATATGGCAGATAGCACGCTATTTCATAGTTTTTAGGTTTATGAAATAAGGCAAGTGCCCCGATACTTAGGCCGTCAAATTTATCAAAATCAATTTCTTTATCTGTGTATATATCAGCTAAAAGGGCGTGGCCATTTTCATTAGTAATAACTCTAAGATTTTTGGCATAGCCAAGCGAACGCTCGCTTAAATCATGCTGCTGCTGAAGCGGCATTCCGTTTGGGAAGTTATCGCAAAACTGCTGGAGAATTTCGACAGGCAATATTTCTTTGTGACCATCTATTCCTGTAGTCGCCAATACTGAATCAAGATACGTGTACATAAGTTATCTCTTATTCTGCCCATTAGGCCTCAAATAGCCGCAAGAACGAATTTTCTATATTTGTTGGTTGTATTCTGAGAACAGTATACCTATTTCTAGTGTGGCAATTGATGACCGGTTTTTATAATAAGTATACTGTCTCCAGAATCGGTAGCCCAGAATTTGTAATTATATCAGAATGGATATAAATATTGTATTTATATCAGCTCTGATATAAACTATTGGTTAATAGTGAAATATCCACGAGATAAAGCAATGACTAGCAGGAAACGAACACCGAAAACTAAACGCGAGTCATTTATAGATATTCAGGAACGCGGCAGGTTAATGGTAGCGCTCCAAGAGCACGTCAATCTACTTTCTGGCACTCAAGTTGAAAAAGCCAAAGCACTTGGTATCACCCAGCCGCGGTTGAACGATTTGCTAAAGGATCGGATTGATAAATTTAGTCTCGACGGTCTTGTCGCACTATCGAAAAAGGCTGGTCTACGCGTCAATTTGAATGTCCAGTCTGTAAAAATTCACTCAGGCCTAGGAGCTATTAATTCAAACCTTGGGTCAGTGCTGTCGATATTTGCACCTGCTCCCAGTGAACTCAGTAGATTTGATTCAACGTTAGGTACCAATGTTTTTCTAAATCTATTGCGGTGTGAGGCTATTGCAAATGGACTGAGTCCAAAAGATGTAGTGGTATCACAAAATATCAACGCGAAAGATGGGGGTATCGATGCAAAAGTCGAGAACGCACCTGTATCTAGCTCCCTGATAACAAAAGGTAGTACGTATTTTCAAATTAAAACTGGACCAACCTTTAAGCCTTGGCAATTGAGTTATTTAAGAAAGGAATTATTTGGTAAATCGAATGCAGGTCCATCGAAGAAGCTTTTAGGTGATGAAATAAAAAACTGCCTGGATCATAACGGCACATATGCTCTTGTTACTTTTGGTCATGATTTATTGCCAAATCAACATTCACAAGCCATCAAAGAATTAACTAATTTGTTTGGGGCGTGTGGTTATGCCAATCCAAAAGTTAGTGTCTATGGACAAGGACAGTTAGTCGGGGAGTTAAATAAGTACCCGTCTATTTGCCTCGACTTAATCGGGTTAACTGATGGAGGCTTTTTATCTATTGCTGGATGGAAAGGTAACGCTCAAATGCAGCTAGAACTTGAGCTTGGAAATGAACAACAAGCTCTAATTAAAGAAATACAATCCGCTTTGCAAGAAGATACCGTTCAACATATTCGTATAATCGGTGAACCGGGTATCGGAAAGACTCGTCTCGTTCTTGAATCAGTTTCTATTGATGAAATAGCACCCTCGGTAATTTATGTCCCAACGGGAGAAGAATTTCAAAAAAGTAAATTATTCAATGAACTACTCAAACCCGATAGGCACTATTCTGCAACATTAGTCATAGATGACTGTGATAATCGTGATAGAGCATCGATTTGGTCAGCATTGAAAGGTCTTAGCAGGATTAAATTGATTACGATCGATCATGGTCCAGACGAAACCCATGACAGTGCTATGGCGATCTTTGTATGCCCACAGTTACAAGAAGAGCATATTAAAAATATTTTATTCGGCTATCTTCAAAAAAATTTAGATTTACACAACTGGGCTAAATGGTGTAGTGGCTCCCCTCGTGTCGCGCATGCTGTTGGCGAAAACTTAAAAAGCAATCCTGAAGAAATTCTAAAATCACCGGCTGATGTTCCCATTTGGGATCGTTTTATCATAGGACATAAGGAGATGAATAGTCGTGAAGCAGAGCAGCACAGAATTGTGCTGCGCCATATCGCGTTGTTTCATAGGTTTGGTTTTGAGTTGCCAGTGCATGAAGAAGGTCAGTTTATTTGCCAGTTCTGTCAAGAAATTGATCCAACAATTACTTGGGGCAGATTCCAAATGATTGTGCAGCACTATCGAAACAAACGAATATTACAAGGTAGGCATACGTTATTTATTGTACCTAAGGCTTTGCATATTCACCTCTGGGTTGAATTTTGGGTTAACCACGGACGCGGTTTTCAGTTTCAAACGTTTTTAGAGCAAGTCCCTGCCAGTATGAAAAGCTGGTTCTTACAGTTATTTATTTACGCCCACGCAGCAGAGCCAGCCCAGAATATAGTAAAAAATATATTATCGACAAAAGGCCCATTCTCGGATCAAAAATTTTTGAAATCAGAAGTTGGTTTAAGGTTTTTAAATTTTCTATCAGAAGCAGACCCTTCGTCCACGCTCGCATTACTGGAGAGGACTATTAAGAACTGGACGCACGAAGAGCTGTATGGATGGGATTCTGGTCGACAAGATATTGTTTGGGCACTGGGAAAAATTGCGGCTTGGGATGATCTGTTTATTCGCGCAGTTAATGTATTAATCTCAATGGCACTGACAGAGAATGCTAAGAATTCCAATAACTCTAAAGGTCTCCTTCTAAGCCTATTCAACATTGGTCTGGGGTGGGCCCCTACCGAAGCGTCACCGTCAAAACGGTTCCCCATCTTACAAGCTTTAGTTAAGAGCACAGATGCTAGTCGGCGAGCTTTGGGCCTAGAATTATGTCAACAATGGCTAAAAAATCATGGTGGATATCGGATAATAGGCGCTGAGTATCAAGGATTAAAACCTCCAATTGAATTCTGGCGCCCCAAGACATATGGTGAGCTGTTTGATTGGTGGCGAGCGGTTTTGCATTTCTTACGTGCTGAAATGAATGGATTTGATGTTAACGATCGAAATCAGGTGGCTAATATATTAGTCAATGCCGCTAAAGATCTTGTATATGTCGAAAATTTATCGAATGACGTAATGGAAATTTTGTTTGAGCTTGCTCACGATAAAGAGATTAACCGAAAGGCACTTACTCGATTTACTATATGGGAATTGAGACAAAGGAATAAGAAACTGGATAAAGCCATAATCACTAAAATTCGTGAGCTTGATGGGCTATTAACTGGTGAGTCACTATGGGAGCGAACCAACAGATATGTTCTACATACAAGTTGGGATGAAGACTATATGTTTCGTGACGAAGAATACACTGAATCGAAATTACCCAGTGAACGTGTACAAAAGTTAGCTAAAGAATACATGAACGACCTTAATGTGTTTTTAGAGCACATAATCAAACTGGTTCGAGAGGCTGGACACAGGTTACCTGAGCTTGGCATGGAATGCGGAAAATTAGGTGACAACCAGTTTGATGAGGCAATATTTTCATCTATCGAATCTGACAACAATGATATCAATGGAATTTTTATCGGTGGCTACCTTGCGGGGATACGGACGCACGACCCCGTGCGATGGGAGGAGCTGCTGCATCGTTTATTACGTGATCAAGATTTAAGGGGAATAGGTGTAGATTGTATATCTCGATCCGGTTTAACTGAATCACTGTTGCGCACTATGCTTTCCCTATTCAAAAATGGGAAAATAGCATCCAATTCGTTTAATCGATTTGCTTTTAGAGCCGATAGCAATAATATAGTTATAAATAATAATCTGGCTCAATTGATCGATAGTGTTTCCGTTGTTGGAAAAAGTATTAAGAATGATGATGGCAGGTATAATATTGTTGGGGTTATTGATGACTTTCATTTT